>JAYEGD010000306.1:0-7001 GCA_034658915.1 Campylobacterota bacterium
TTGAGCAATTGAGTATTTTCTATCTTTACCAAAATGAAAATCATAACCTACAACTATTTTTTTAAGTTTTGGAAAATTACTCTTTAAAAGTGCAATAAACTCCTCTCCATTTAAGACTCTAATGTTATCTAGCTCATAGTAAAAAATAGGATAATGAGTAAACTTTTCACGCTCTTTTTTTGGGGTTAAATTTGCGTAACCTGTCTCAATAACGACAATTGCACCACTGTTTCCAAGTCGTTCAAAAAGTCTTTGATGACCAATGTGCATACCATCAAAACCGCCAATTGCTATTGAGTTAATCTTTTGTGAAATAGTAGAGTCTTTCGACATTTCCATCCTTTCCACTAAGAATTGACTCTGATGATGTATGCAAATTCCAACCCATAAGTTTTGTTGCATCTTCAAATTTTAGTTGCGCCACTTGAACTGCTTTTGCATCTTTTACTACACCTTTATTGTCTCTTTTAACCTCGCGCCCTACTTCAAACTGTGGTTTAAAAAGTACAATTATATGTTTAAGGCTCAACCTTTGAATATCACTTAAAATATTGTGTAAAGATATAAATGAGACATCACATGTAATTAGTTCAAAGCTCCTATTTGGCTCGTACGTTCTTACATCTTGATTCTCTTGCACTTCGACTCTATCATCATCATAAATTTTTGGATGCAATTGGTTTGACCCTACATCTAGTGCTACCACACTTTTTACACCTCTTTGCAATAAAACTTCACAAAACCCACCACGACTAGAGCCAATATCTAAAGCTTCCATCTCTTCTACTTGTAAATCAATTAAGTCTAAAATACCATTCAATTTCAATGCAGAACGACTCACATACTGCTCTACATCATCTACATCAACGATTAAATTGTCACACTTAAATGATGGTTTTGTAACTACTTTTTTATCTACTCGAACATAACCATTTTTAATTAACTCTTGTGCTTTATTGCGGCTATCACATATGCAGTTTTGTACTAAATAGTTATCTAATCTCACTGCATTGCTACTTTTGCGTACTCATTCAATCCGTTTTTTTCTTTATCTTGATTTTGTTCTGAACTCAACTCTTGTCTCGCTTTCATCTCCATAATTATTGCACTTGCAGCTACTTTGTAATCTTGCGGACTAGGGTCTGAGGGAGCCATTGCAGCAGCTCTAATAGCTGAGGCTCTTTGAATTGTCTCTTGGGGTGTTTTACCCTCGCTGGTATCAATAGGCACTTCACCAGCAGTTGCATACATTTTGCCATCACTACCTTGAGTGTATGTAAATGTTGCACCACCACTAACAACTCCACCACCAGCACCTAAATGTGCTGCTTCATGAGCTTTTACATTAGCATCTGCTTTTTCTAACTCTTTAACATCTTCATTTTGTGAAGGATCTTCTTGCGTCTTTTTATCCGAACTACTGTTTGAAGTGTAACTTGAAAAGTTACTAATATTAGGAGAAATCATCATAATAAACCTCCAAGAATATATTTAATACATTTACTTATATTTTAACAAATTTAACTTTAAAATGTTTTAACTTCTTTTTGCGTAAAACTCTTCTTTAAACTCTTTAAATCTATCTGCTAAAATAGCTTCTCTTGCACTGTTTACTAGTTGTAAATAGTAGTGTAGATTGTGAATTGATGCTAAACGAAAAAATGTAAGCTCTTTTGCGCGAAATAGATGGTTTAAGTATGCTTTTGAATACCTTTTACATGTAAGACAACTGCACTCAGAATCAAGTGCTGAGTCATCCTCTTTAAATTGTGCTTTTCTTATGTTTACTCTTCCATAAGATGTAAAAAGTGTTCCATTTCTTGCATTTCTTGTAGGCATAACACAATCAAACATATCAATTCCACGCTCAATATTTTCTACTAAATCTTCAGGTGTTCCAACTCCCATTAAATAGCGTGGTTTATCTATTGGCATATATTTTACAGTATGCTCAACTGTCTCATACATATCTTGATTTGCCTCTCCAACAGAGAGTCCACCAATGGCAAAACCATCAAAATCTAACTCGCATAGCTGTGTTGCAGAGATTGTACGAAACTCTTTGTCTGTTCCACCTTGAATAATTGCGAAAATATTTTGTTCCACTCCAACACCATTTTTTTGATTATTTCTATGGTATTCAATAGAGCGTTTTGCCCAATCAGTGGTTCTTTTAATAGATGTTGAAATTCTCTCTTTTGTTGCAGGAAGAGCTACTAAATCATCTAAAATCATCATTATGTCAGAACCTAGATTGTTTTGAATATCAATTACGCTCTCTGGTGTAAAGAAGTGTTTTGAACCATCAATGTGTGAGCGAAACTCTATTCCACCATCATTTGGCTTTGAAATATCACTTAAAGAGAATGCTTGAAAACCTCCACTATCTGTTAAAAAAGTGTTTGGATAGGTTGAAAATTTATGCAAGCCACCCATTTTTGCAACTGTTTTGTCACCAGGACGTAAGTACAAGTGGTAGGTATTTGCTAACATAATTTTTGTTCCAAGAACATCTATCATATCTTGCATATCTAACGCTTTTACACTTCCTAATGTTCCAACGGGCATAAAAATAGGGGTCTGAATTCTGGAGTGTGCTGTCTTGAATGTTGTGGCTCTTGCATTGCCACTTGTAGCCTCTAAAGTAAACTCCATTAAACTACTTTAACGTGCCATGGCTCGTAACGTACACCGTAAGGGTTGTCTTGTGTATATCTAATTTGCAAATAACCTAAATCTTTTAATTTTTTGTACTCATCTGTTGTTGCAAAGTCTTCTGTAAAATTTCTATGTCCCCAGCCTACTTTTCCTATGTCAAAGTCACCAATGCTGTGGTACGAGTACCCAGCAGGTGCTAAAGAGTATGAAGCAGCAGATACATTTCCATGACACCTTACGGTTTTTCGTAAAAACAGATCCATCTGTTTGACAATTCCACGTACACCTGATGTTAAAATTACACCATCACCCATAACATCTTTAATTTGAGAGTATATTCTCGTAGGCTTACCTTTGTAGATGTAGTGTCCTGTTCCTTTAACCTTAGTGGTATCTTCTTTAAAAACGTTGTCTGTATGGTTAGATAGTAATTTTTCTCCATAAAAGCCATATTTATTAGCATTTTCATAGAAAATACGTTCAAACATATCATCTTCTACTGCGGTGAATTTTCCAACTTTTGAATAGCTTCTACCAATTTTACGCATTTCATCAAAGCCTACAAGGTTAAAGTTTCCAAACCCTACAATGCTTCTTACACGACGAATTTTTTCTGATAATCCAACAAGATTATTATATTCACGACCTCTAACAATTACGTCGTTAGAAGAGTCCAATTTAACTGAACTGCTGTCTAGTTCACCTGCATATTTCAGTAGTTTTGCTTGTAGTGGTGATGCTGATGCTACTGCTGCAACTGCAACAGTATTAAAAAAAGCTCTTCTATTCAAATTTATCTCGCTATAATGTCGGTTTTATTTGTAATGATACAATACTTTTACTTGGAGTTATATGAAATATTTACTATTACTTTTACCAGTTTTAATCAATGCTAGTATTATCGGACAGATTTTCGATAAATTAACTAATGAGCCAATACCATTTGCTAAAGTCAGCGATAACACAAAAGATGTTATAGCAGATATTAATGGCTCTTTTTCTATTAATAGCAAAGACAACATTCTACATGTAAAGGCGTATGGCTATAGACCTTATGAAATAAATAGCTCAGACTTTACAAACACAAAAGTGGAACTCTCGCCACTAAAAATTAAAGCTGCTTATGTTTCACTTGGAGGAGCAAGAAAAAGCTCAAAAACATTTGCAAGAGTTATGAAACTAGTTGATGCAGGTGAAATTAACGCATTAGCAATTGACATTAAAGATGTTCGTGGCTGGACTTCATACAAAAATAGTATTGACAAAAAGAGATACAAAGGTGGAAGCATTAAAAATATTGCTAGTTATGTGAAGATGCTAAAAGAGAAAAACATCTACCTAATAGCTAGAGTTGTTGTCTTTAAAGACACCTATCAAGCAAATAAAACTCCAAATATTGCACTTAAGACTAATGATGGAAAAGTGTGGAAAAACTCTCAAAAATTAGCTTGGCTAAATCCATACAACTCTAAAAGCCACAAATATGCTATAGATATTGCAAAAGAGGTAGCATCATATGGTTTTGATGAAATAAACTTTGACTACATCCGTTTTCCTACAAAGAGAAGTCTAAATTGGCAACAAAAGAACAATATGAAAAATAGAGTTGCAACTATTAATAAGTTTTTGAAAAAAGCTGTTAAAGAGTTACGTCCTTATGGTGTTTTCATATCTGTAGATACATTTGGACAAATTAGTTGGGTAAAAAACGATCAAGGATTGGGACAAAGAACAGAAGAGCTTTCAAAATATGCAGATTACATCTCTCCCATGCTCTATCCATCAGGATTTTCTAAAGGTATGTTTAAAAACAGATACCCAACAAATCATAACTATGAAGTGATTAAAACAAGCCTTAAAAAGATGAAAAAAGATATTGATATGGTGCGAGTAAGACCGTGGCTACAAGCTTTTAAAGATTACGCACACAACAAAAAACACTACACTCAAAAAGAGCTAAATGCTCAGATAAAGGCTTGTGATGATATGGGTACTAGCGGATGGATTTTGTGGAATCCATCTAGCAAATACATTAAGGTTTTTCCTCACGTTTATCGTTAAATCATTTGTAACCATTCAGCACCCATGAAAAAACAGTCAAAATCACTAGTGATTTGAGCTTTTCGCTGAGAAAAACCCAGTGTTAACGTAGTAAAATGGGCTTAGCTCATTTTACGTGCTGAATGTTTACAATCATTTAAGCACAGTTGATTTTGTAATCTAAAAAAAGGCTCTCAATAGGAATATGTAGTTGTTTGTGTAAATTTCTTATCATCTCAATAGTAAGTTTTCTTTTTTTATTTAAAATTTCAGAGACTCTTGATTTACTTCCAACGATTGTAATCAAGTCTTTTTGTTTTAAACCCTCTTGCTCCATTCTGAATTTTATTGCTTCGATGGGGTCTGGAGATTCTATTTTATAGTGTTGTTCTTCATAAGCTTCAACTAAAGTTGTTAGTACTTCTAGCTCATCCATTTGAAGTGTATTTGGTTTGGCATCCATTAAACTCTCAATTTGGCTTAATGCATTAGTATAATCATGCTTAGTTTTAATAGGTCTAATATTCATCTTATAGCTCCTCAATATTAATTTTATCATACTGTTTATGTGTTCCAATAAACTTAATAAATACAATTTTTGCATAATAATTTATTTTAACTATTAATCTGTATTTGTTTCCTGATATATTAAAGATAACTTTTGTATCTCCAACAATACTAGCATTTCCGTACATCTCTTTTATCTCATTTGGACTATTCCAATCAAGTTTTAGAACTTCTTTATGCCAAGCTTCTAAAGCACTTTTACTATCTGAATATTTTGATTGTTCATAAAAGTCTTTAAGTCTCTTTTTTGATATTATTCTCATAAAAGCAGTGTACAATAGTTCCCATTAAGAGAACTTTAAATAAAAAGAAAAAAAGTACCGTGTCCCTAACATCAGTAAAAACCAAACTAAAATTAGATAAAATCTCTACTCATTTTAATAAGGGTTATATTTTATGGTGTTTTTTAGATATTTTGCTTTTTTATCTCTTCCTATTTTACTTTTTGCGACACTTACTTTTGACACTAACTATCAAAAACAAGTTACACTTTTACAAAATTTTGATTTACCATCTAGTTTTTTAAATGACCAAATTTTAAATGATATGGTTGATAAAAACGTACAAAAGTATAAAAACAGACACTTTTTTAAAGCAATGGATGATGCTTACTTATTCATTCCAAATATTAAACAAATTTTAAGTGACTCAAATATTCCTCCTGAATTTCTTTTTTTAGCAATGGCTGAATCAAATTTTCACCTTAAAGCATTCTCAAGTAAACGAGCATCAGGTTTATGGCAGTTTATGCCTCAAACTGGCAAAATATATGGTTTAAAAATCGATAATTATGTAGATGAGAGACGCGACTTAATCAAGTCAACTAAAGCTGCTAGTGCTTTTTTAAATGTTTTACATAAAGAGTTTGGAAAATGGTATTTAGCAGCAATTGCGTACAATTGTGGAGCTGGCTGTCTTAGGCGTGCCATTAAAAAAGCTGGTAGTGATGACATTAATGTTCTTTTAAATGAGAAAAAAAGGTACATTCCAAAAGAGAGTAGATACTACATAAGAAAAATTGTTGCTCTTTCACTTATAGGAAATAGTGAATCACATATGCTAAAGAGTGAGTACTCTCATCTATTGAACCGTGGTAACTCCTACTCTTTATCTATTGTTAGTGTTCCTGGTGGTGAGAAACTTAGCCGAGTTGCATCTGTTATTAAAGTTCCTCTTCGTGAGCTTAAGAAGTTAAATACACACTTGAAATATGACTTCACACCTCCATACTCATCATCTTATGAGATCTATATTCCATATATTAAACTATCAGAATTTAAACAAAAATATAGAGCCAAACCACTTAAAGAGATATATTATGTGCATAAAGTCAAGTCTGGAGAGAACCTATTAAGACTTGGCATAAAGTACAATGTGCGTTACAAAACTATTAAAGATTTCAATCACTTAAAAACAAATATGTTGCATATAAATCAAAAACTAATTATTCCATCGAGAAGTAATACACAAGTTGCCTCATATAGTAAAAAGAGTAAAAAAAGAGCTTCTACAAACAGAAGAAGTAACCTAAAATCATACTTTGTAAAGTCTGGTGACACTTTAGACAAAATAGCAATTGCATTTAATATGAATACTAGTTATTTAAAACGTTTAAATAACTTAAAATCAAATTTAATACATATTGGCGATAGGTTGATAGTAAGATGAGAAAAAAGCATATATTTATTGCTGTTATAGCACTTCTACTTCTTAGCGGTTGTTCATCTAAATCTCCA
>JAYEGD010000307.1:0-6985 GCA_034658915.1 Campylobacterota bacterium
TCAATCTCAAGACCTAATATGTCTGATGCGTTGTGTGAATACCCATGCTGTCTATGTTTTCCTGTATCACCCTTTACTGAACCTACTCTTTTACCTTTAGATGGAAACCCTAATTCGCTATCGCCATTTGCAACATTTACTATTTTTGCCCATCCACTAGATGCATTTGATTCATCATCCCATTTAGCTGAATAGTTTCTATTCATTCTTTTATATGTTTCAAATATAACACACTGCTTTACCTCTTCATCGTCTGCTTTAGATGCAACGTAAATAACTCTTGCAATAGTAGGTAAAATAATACCTATAATAACAATTGCTATTATCAACTCAATTAATGTAAAAGCTCTATTTTTCATTTTTATCATCAGTAATGTATTTTTGCATACTTGTTATTCCAGCTTCCATAATATCATCAAAATCTTCACTACTCTTATAATTTTTTATTTTACTTTTCTTATCTTTCAGCCATAACTCTTTTTCTAGTTTTTTTGCTAGTAAATTTGAATTTATTTTACTACTTAACATCTAAAAACCTTTTTTACTTGATTTACTGTAAACTATATCATAACTTACCAAATTAATCTTCTATGTGACCTAATAACTGACTCCCCATCATCTACATAAGGCACGACTGAGCTAGACTCTTTTACATACTGAAACTCAACAACAAAGTCATCATCAGTTGCGTTTGCATTGTACTTATTGTAAATTAACCAGTTGCTAGGTTCAAAGACTATGGCTCTTCTGTAAGGGTAGCTTTTTTCCCCATTGTAGTGGTATGTAACAGATTTAGAGTCTGTAAGTTCGCCATTTGAACCACTAAAAAATACTTCATTATCTTCAGTAATAGAGCTAATGTTTCCATCTGCTACTACATGTAAAGATGTAATGTCATACCAATAAATAGAGTCTTGCCCTAGTTGAGAGCTTGGAATTAATGCTTTTATGTTCGCATCATTTGAACACTCTTCTCCACAATAGACCTCATAATAAAGAGGAATACTAACAGCACTATCTCCAATTATACGCTGACGCGGAACATGAACTCTTCCATAAAGAAACTTAGCTTGTGAAGTAATTTGCAATGTCCCATTAATATCTGCATCATCTTCTTCTTTAACGCTTACATTAATGTCTGGTTGAATTGGGTTTTTAACTACATTTTTCTCTCTACCGAAGTTTACATGTAGAGCTATTGTTGCATTACCATCACTAAAATTACCCTCACTTAATTGTGTTGGATTAGTAGGAGTTGAATCTATACCATAAATTATTCCACTCTCATCTGAATTCATAGTAATATTTACATCTTTTGCATAACAGTTTTTTGTGTAGTAAGATGTTGTTGCATCTGCTTGTGTCTGTGCAGTAATAACCATGTTGAGTGATGCACTATGGTTTAAATCACTTGCATAATATGTAAAACCATTTCCACTATTGTCTAGTGTTCCTGTTACTCCAAAATGGTGAGGGGTAAATCTAACTTGTTTAATTGACTCTATGTTACAACCAACTGGAGTTGTTGTTGTTGATGTAGAGTTTAAAGTACACCCTCCATTTGCTTGGTCAATTTCAGTCCAGTTACTATCAAAGAAAGATATATTAATATCGCCAACATTATCAAAAGTAAAATTATTATCACTATAGTTCCCATTTACGAAATTAGCATTAAAATTTTCACTATCAGTTAAGGTACATAATGAACTAGATGGATTTAAACTTTTTGAAGCATTAGAGTCGCTTAAACCACTTAAAATTTTAGTATAACCCTCTACACTACTGCTATTTAAATCATAAGTTGCATTTACATCAATTGTGTAACTCTCCCCTGCTTTCAACTTCATAACATCTTCTACATGCAATGCAACTTCATAACTCTTTGGACGAATTGAGAATTTATCTTTCGAAGAGCTTTCGTTTGCATCTCCTGTTAGCTTAACTAATGTATTGCCATTTAAGCTCCAACAGCTATTCCAATTTGTATTACTATTACAAAAATAAAATTGTAGCCATACATCTTTTGATGCAAATTTATCTGAATAAAATGCCCAATTTGTCAGATTTTCTTGTGCAAAGGTGGTAATTCCTCCGTTATCAGTAGCATTTACTTCTCCAATATAGTAAGAATTAAAATCGCTATTATCAATTAATGCTACACCAAACGAACTATTTGAGCTATTATTAATATCTAAAATATTCAAATCATATGCTCTTCCAGACACTTTAGTAGATATATTGGTATCTTTACAACTCTCCAATGTATTACATGTAGTATCAACTGCATCTATTAAACCTGGCTCATAGCCATTAGCTGCAGATATATAACTACACTCATCAAGTCTCACATGATAGTCTCTATCTTCAAAATCTGTATATTCCCCTAAATAAACTACATTGTCACCCCAAGATGAAAAGTCAAAATCCATACTCATTGTAATTTTTTTAAAAGCTCTATTGTAATCTCCATTAGTATTATAGTATGCTGGATAGTTATCTCCAAAATCATAAACATTTGACTTGCTATTCAAACTTATATCCAAAGCAAAGATGCTATAGTCTGTAGAGTCTTGAGAATAAGCTCCGTTACCCATTTCATTTCCAACTTTGTCTAATGTTTTATATGTCGAGCCCATAGGAAATGACATACTCATACTAGACTTATATGTCTCTGTAACAACAACATCATTCAGCTCATTACTATCTATGTTTCTTATTGGTAAATCAAGTTGACAAGTAAAAAACATTGGCATACACATTCCAAATATTCCCTCAGTTCTTATGTAATCTTTGTCATAACATAGCTTACATTCACCAAGACCCAAGCTAGTGGCACCATCTTCATCGTAAATAAAATTAATATTATTACCATTAATTATCAAATCTCCCTCAGCAGTTATCCCACCAAATATTTCTGCAGCTTTTGAGTTGTTTTCAATTTCTACATCCCCCTCAACATAAAAAAAAGCTTCCAATCTGTTAGTACCACCACCGACACTACTCATAATAAAATCATTTTTCATATAGGCAAAAACAGTAGAACCCTCAGCTCTAAAAAACTCAATACTATTACCAGGAAAAGTAAAATCTTCTTCTATAAAAATTCTAACCGCACCATTAGTATGTATATTTATACCATTGCCTAAAAGTGTCCAAGATTGAAAGAAATAGTCTCCCTCTTCAAATGTTATATCTGCATTATTTCCTGAATGTTCAACTACACCTAGTTTCATTAAAGGCTTTGTCGAATCTGTATAAGTTCCAGTTGGATTAAAATGAACAGATATTCCATTTTCAAAACTCCAATTAGGCTGGTTAACATCGTTTAACTCTATATCTGATGTAGAAGTATTTGATGAACTATCATCTGAAGTTAAAATATCATACTCATATCTATTTATTGGCTCTGGAATGACTGTACATGTTCCATCTCCATTACACAACTCTCCATTATCCATGCATGTTAAATTTTGTTCTGCTGATGCATGAAGTTGCTCAAAAACAGGTGTTGAAATAAAACATGTATTAATTACATCATTTTTTTGAGCGCCAATTAGCTGATATGAAGTTAAGACACTAGGATAAATCCCACAAGTATAACTATTTTGATAGCTATTCCCAATAGCACACTCTCCCCAACCACTTGTATTTAAATCTTGCTGATAACACACCTCTGATCCATTATTGAGAGTTATATTATCTCCAGAAGTGATAGCACCTTTTACATAAGAAGAGGAACTAAGCAAAAAGTCGCCCTCGGTGTAGATAGTTGCAACAATACGAGTATTATTTGCTGTATTAATATCAGAATAAGAGTATATAAACAAGTCAAGAGCATCATGACTATCGTCACATAAATTAGCCCCACCTATTTCATCAGCATTAATAGCTATTGCAGAGTCACTGTTCCAGCTATCTTCTAAAATTAAATTAACTCGACCATCTACATTCCACTGGTAACCATTGCCACTTCCACTAGTAACTAATGTTTTAATGTAATAGGTACCTTTAGAAAAATTTAAAATATTATTTGACCCAGTTGTAAGAGAATTTATCTTAACAACAACACCTTGACCCTCAGTTAATGGCTCTATATTGAGCGTAGTTGCATCTCCTATATCTAATGTGTCAATGTCAATATAGCTCGCTCTTAAAGTAATGCTATTTTCTTGAGATACTCCAGATATATCGTTAAGAGAATTGATATTTATATATTGAGCTTCTAATAGATATGAACTTGTATGTGAAGTTGTTAAATTCTCTATTTTTATTGTCTGAGAAGCCGATAATGAAACACTATTGTGTGCGTCACTTGCACTTAACGTGTTAATATATATATTTTGTGCATAACTATCTGTTGTTACAGTAGTTCTTGCTACATTAAATGCTCCAACTGTAGCACTATACAAGTCTGTTCCAGTTGATGAAAATAACACGTTAGCACTCTCAGCACCTGAAGTATCTAAGCTATTTACATACAATCTATTTAAAACAGAAAAATTTATATTTGTTACCGTCCCTGAGTTCCACTCACTAATAATTTCATTATATTCACTTAATTCTAATGTTGGTTGCGTTGGACTGCAATTGATATCTTCAACAGAAGAGGTAATGGGTGTTGCTAAGGTGTAAGATGTAGGATATAGCATTGTTATATCAGTTATCTTTGTTGCAGCAACCCCACTATCTTCACAAGTTTCATCATTGCCTGAATTTCCTGCTATATTTTTACATGTATCATCATAGCTAACTACCCACCAACCAGTCTGCTTGGATTCCACATCAAACGTATTTAGACTATTATCAGGGTTATTATATAAATATGATTCACTTCCACCTCCACCACTCATATCAATATCACTTCCAGGGTTTGTAGTTTGCAAACCATCTTCAAACACTCCACATGTCTCATTAACAATTGAGCTATCTGATGGAATAACCTCGCTATCTGGAACAGGTTGAGTTCCACTATCATCATCTAGTATAATAACAGTTGTTGTTGAATTATTAATAGTAAAATGTTGCGTAGGATCAGTTGAATTATCTACAATAGTAATAGTAAAATTAATATCACTGTTAACTGCTCCATTGTCTATTATTGGAATATTAATTACACTAGTTATTGTCTCATCACTACCAGTACTAAATATTAAATTACCCTCAGTTGAAATGTAATCAACTCCAGAAATGGCACTATTATCTGCTGTTGCGTATGATATTTGAATTTGCTCAATATTAGGTCTCTCACTTAATGTTATTTCAACACTAACACTACCAGCACTTTCATAAACACTTTTCGTAATTGGCGATATAGACAAAATAGGGTTATTAGATGCAATACCATCTAAGCAGTGCTTAGGAGATGCACTCTCATCCCAGTGACAACCTAAAGAACTAGAATTACAACTTGACTCATCATCAATTTGAGAACAATTATTTGTAATTGCATTCAAGTTAAACGAAAATATCAAAAAAAATAGAACTGTAAAACGTTTCATAACAACCCTCCAAAAGAAAATCTTTCAGGCAGTTTGGAAGCAATAAAATGCGCATCAAAACACATTTGAAGTATTGCAACCCAACCACCCAACTTATTTACCTAAAATTTCTTCAATAATAAATTTCATTTTAGGTATTTTTTCACGAATAATTAACTCTATAATAGCTAAATTTATTCCCTCGTAATCGTGTGCTATATAATTTCTTACATCATAACTACCTTTTAAATCACTTTTATCAAATTTGCTCAATATCTCAAACTCTGCATCTTTTGAGAGTTTATCGAACTGTTCAGCAATTGAAGTTAGGTGCATTAAAATAGAAGCTCTTGAACTCTCTTCATCTTCTAATGCTTTTGTAATTGAACCATTTTTTGCACAAATATTTTGTATAAAAACTATCTTTTTATAAATTACTTCTAATCTATTTTTAGCATCATACATAAAGCACCTCAGATAAGACATGTTCTTTAATTTCACTAGAACTATCCAAATCAAAAATATCTATTTTTTTATTGAATTTTTTTGTAATATCTTTTTTTATATTTTCAAGAAGAGTAAAATATTCCCATACATCGTGAGTTTTGAGGTAGTCACTTTTTAGTTGTATTGCCACGTCAACATCACTGTTTTCACTGTTTTGTTCACGTGCAAAACTGCCAAAAAGAGCTAGCTTTTCTATTCCACTCTTTTTATAATCAGGCTTTATATTACGTAGATAATCTAAAATTTCATTTTTTTGTAATGACACAATAACCCTCCAAAAGAAAATCTTTCAGACAGTTTGGAAGCAATAAAATGTGCATCAAGACACATTTGAAGTATTGCAACCCAACCACCCAACCTTGTCGCATTCCTTATGGTATTGCTATTTATTTTAATATGTGCTTAAAATAGTTCATTATGTTATAATTGCAATAATATATAGGAGTATTTTCATGGGTGCTTTAGATTATCAAGAGAGATATACAGTAGAAGATTATAATTTATGGGATGGTGAGTGGGAATTAATAGACGGAGTGGCTTACGCTATGAGTCCATCGCCTATGGTTACTCATCAATTTGTGAGTTCAAAAATTGTTATTGAGTTAAATAAAAAGAGTTCTACATGTAAGAAGTGCCTAGTCCTAAACGAAATAGACTACGAAATTTCAGATGAAACAATCTTAAAACCAGATGTTTTACTAATTTGCAAAGAGATAGATGAAAAAGTAAACAAAACTCCTGAAATTATCTTTGAAGTTCTCTCAAAATCTACAGCAAGAAGAGATGAGACCGTAAAGTTTGAAATTTACCAAAAAGAGGGTGTTGAGTATTACATTTTAGTAAATACGACAAATAGAGTTGCGAAAGTATATAAACTACTAAAAGATGGAAGGTTTGTAAAACAAGGCGACTTTGAGAATGAAACTTTTACTTTTAACACCTCTACATGTAGTCTTGATTTTGACTTCTCTACAATTTGGAGAACTTAAACGCTCTCCCAC
>JAYEGD010000308.1:0-24065 GCA_034658915.1 Campylobacterota bacterium
TCTTTTCACCCTACGGGCAACATTTAAAAGATTCATCTTCTGCGTTGAACTTCACTTAACGATGCTAGCATCGCCAAGCAAAGTTCGCCTTGAATCTAAACCTTTTAAATGTTGTTGAATATGTCATATATTATGGTTAGTCACTTATCATCACTTTTAAAGGTTGTACCATTATGAGAATAGTAATTGTAGGTGGCGGTATTGCCGCAGTATATTTAGCAAATAATATTAAAAAAGAGGATAGCACTTTAGAAGTCACTGTTGTAAGTGATGAGAGTTATGCTCCTTATGACAGAATACATCTTTGTCGTTTAGTAGATGGTAGTGAAGATGTTAATGGAATATCTTTAGTGCTTGACCCAACTGTTAAACTAGAACTCTCTCAAAAAATAGTTCAAGTAGATCAAGATGCAAAAAGAGTTATGTCTGAGAACTCTATGTTTAGTTATGACAAGCTCATTATTGCAACTGGCTCATTACCAATTTCACTTTTTGATATTGATGGCATAAAAAATGCAGCCGTATTTAGAAGTGCAAATGATTGTGAGCAGATTAAAGATGGAGCAGGTGGTAAAAATGTCGTAATTGTCGGAAGTGGACCAATAGGGCTAGAGCTTTTAGAGACACTAAACACTATGCAAAATGTCTCAAACATTACTCTTTTACTTAGAGGTAAACACCTCTACTCTAAAGATTTATCTATTGACTCTATTAAAACCATTGAAGAGTGCTACTTAAAAGATGGAAAAATCACAATATCTTATGAAGATGAGATTGTAGATAGAGTTATTAATGATAATGAAATTACACAGCTTAAAACTAAAAAACTAAACATTGAAAACCCATTTTTAATCTTTGGAACAGGCATCAGACCAAACATTGCACCATTTAAAGAGACTCTTACATGTAATAAAGGAGTTTTAACAAACCTATACATGCAAAGTAGTAATGATGACATCTACGCTGTTGGAGAGTGTGCTGAGGTTGAAGAGTTTAACTATGTTGCTGGTCATGTTAAAGAGTGTACGCTTCAAGCAGATTGTGCAATATCTCACATTTTAAATAGAGATTTACAAGAGTTTGAACAAGAAGTTAGTATTGATATGCTCAAAGTTGGAGAGTTTGACTTAGTAGAAGTTAGCTCACCTCTTAAAAGTAGTGAGTATGAGAAGATTTTAATTACTTCAAAAGAGGACTCAAGAATAGATGAGTACTTTTTACAAAATGATAAACTTGTAAAATTTATTGGGATTAACTCAAATGTTGATGTAGGCTATATTGAGACACTAATTAATAGTGGCGATGAGGTAGATATTAACTATCTTTACCAAAATAGATTAATAGGTGAGCGTGGAAGGCTTATTTGTAGTTGTGAACACATCTATCATCAAGATTTAGTTGATATTGTGGTGCAAAGTGGAATTAGCTCATTTGGAGAGTTAGCAAGTTTTTCTGAAGCTGGAAGAGTGTGTGGAAGATGTAAAATTATGGTGCAAGATGTCATTAATGAGTCTCAACACCTAATAGACCCAAATATGCCAAGAAAAACTCCTGAAGATATTAAGAGAGAACGTGAGATTGCTGAAGTTCAAAAAAGAATAGACAAATTCAACACTCTTAACCCACGAAACAACCTCAGTACAGATAATTTAGAGTCTGCTATGGAGTCATTAGATATTGCAAAAAGTGAAGTAAATAGCTGGATTTCAATGGTAACTGCAAATATGCAACTACACCCAAATTTTGAAGAAGTTGTTGAAAGTGGCGTTAAAAGTCTAAATAAAGTTCCAATTATCTGGCTAGAGTTAAGCGATTGTAGTGGTAACTCTGAAGCTTTCATTAAGTCTAAAAATCCAAGTATCGAAGAGCTAATTTTTGATTACATCTCACTAGATTACCATGAGCTTGTAATGAGTGCAAGTGGAGATCAAAGTGAGTCTATTTTAGAAGATATAATAGAGAATCAAAAAGGTGAGTATGTCTTAATTGTTGAGGGTGCAGTCCCTATGGCTATGGATGGTAAGTACTTAAGAATTGGACCAAATGGTGAAACAGGTGTAGAGCTACTTAAAAAGTGTGCTACAGATGCTGCACTTGTTTTAGCAGTTGGAAGTTGTGCGCTTGATGGTGGAGTTGTCGCAGCTGCACCAAACCCAACAGGAGCTGTTGGAGTATCAAGTGCATTAGATAGAAGTGACATAATAAACATTCCAGGTTGTCCTACAAACCCTACAAACATAGTAGGAACTCTTTTGTCATACATTATGTTTGAAGAGCTACCTGCACTAGATCATTTAAACCGTCCACTATGGGCTTATGAGGGTAGAATCCATGACAATTGTGAACGTCGTGGACACTATGAGCTAGGAGAGTTTGTTCAAGAGTGGGGAGATGTTGGAGCTAAAAAAGGTTGGTGTCTGTTTGAGATGGGTTGTAAAGGACCTTACGCAAATGTAAACTGTCCGACCATGAAATTTAACGGCGGAACAAGTTGGCCAGTTCAAGCAGGTCACGGATGTATGGGCTGTACAGAACCAAACTTTACAGATAAGTTTGCCAATGAAAGAAAGTATGTTGAAGATGTAAAAGAGGAGCAAAACTAGATGAAAAAAGTTGTAATAGACCCAATAACTCGTATTGAGGGGCATTTAAGAGCTGAAGTTGAAGTAGATGACAATGGTGTAGTTCAAGAAGCTTATGTAAGTGGGCAACTGTTTCGTGGTATTGAGATTATTTTAAAAGATAGAGACCCACGTGACGCTGGTTTTTTAGCAGGTAGAATTTGTGGTGTTTGTACAAACTCTCACTACAGAGCAGCTGTTGGTTGTGTTGAAGATGCTTACAATTTAGAGTTACCTAAAAATGCTGAAATAATTAGAGACTTAATGGCAATGGCACTCTTTATTCAAGACCATGTTGTCCATTTTTACCAACTACACTCATTAGATTTTGTAGATATTACAAGTGCATTAGAAGCGGATTGTAAAATGGCATCTAAAGAGGCTCATAAATATGCAACAAATCCATATAGAAACTCTCACTCACACTATGAAGATGTAAAAGCTAAAGTCGCAAAATTTGTAAAAGCTGGAAAACTAGGACCATTTAGTAATGGTTATTGGGGGCATAGTGACTATCGTTTAACTCCTGAGCAGAATTTAGTTGTACTTTCTCACTACCTAGAAGCTCTGAAATTTCAGACAAATATTAGTAAAGCCGTAGCAATTTTTGGTGGTAAAACTCCACATCCTCAAAGTATAGTTGTAGGTGGTGTTACAAGTGTTGCAGATATGTTAAACCCTCAAAGACTAAATGACTACTTGTTCATTATTAAAGAGGCTAGAGAGTTTATTGATAGAGCATATTTACCAGATATGAAGTTAATTACAATGGCTTATAAAGATGAGATAAAAGCTGGAGTAGGGCGTGCAAATGGTAACTTTTTATGCGTTGGTGGTTATGAGTTTGAGGGCGAGAATAGACTATTTTGTAATGGTGTAATTCATAATCACAATTTCAGTGATATTAGTGAGTTTGATGAGAGTAAAATTAGCGAAGAGGTTGATCGTGCATGGTATAGTGACGAAGACAAAGAAGAGGTGTGCTACACAGATTTAAATGAAGATGGCTCACTAAAAACTGAGAAAAATAGCGACAAATACTCATGGGTAAAAGCTCCACGTTATGATGGTGCTACTATGGAGACAGGACCATTAGCGAGGGTGTTAGTGAGTTACGCTAAAGATAATCAGCTAATAAAATCTTTTGTAGATGAGTTTTTAAATGATACAGATTTAGAGTTGATTGATTTGTCCTCAACAGTGGGAAGAAACGCTGCTCGTGCAATAGAGTCAAGTTATATTTGTGAGTATATTTTCAAGCTTGTCTCAAGACTTATTCAAAATATTAAATATTATGATACTGACACGTGGGCTAAATTTGATTTTAATAAGCTTAAAAAAGAGGCAAAAGGTAGAGTTTTTCTTGAAGTTCCTCGTGGAGTTTTAAGCCATTTTGTAAACATTAAAAACCAAAAAATAGATAACTTTTCAGTAATTGCACCAACAACATGGAATGCAACACCGAAAAACTTTGATGGTGTTAGAGGTGCGTATGAAGAGGCACTTGTAGGAATTAAAATAGAAGATACTTCAAAACCTCTTGAAGTGTTAAGAGTTCTTCACTCATTTGACCCATGTTTAGCGTGTGCAGTACATGTAATAGATGCGAACAAAAAAGAGCTAAGTAACTTTAAAATTAAGAGCTTTTAAAAATGCAAAAAAACATTGTAATAGGTGTTGGAAATCTGCTCTTTTGCGATGATGGAATAGGCATCATGGCAGTTGAGTATCTTAAACAAAACTACACATTTGCTCCAGAGTTAGAGATTTTAGATGGTGGAACACTAGGTTTTGGACTGATTGATTACTTTTTAAATTACGATAATGTCTATATTATTGATACAATCTCAACAGATGATAAAGCAGGAGAGATTTACCGCATCCCATCAACTGAACTCTTAGATTCTGGAAGCTACAAAAATACAGCTCATGAAGTAGAAGTGGTACAGATGTTACAAGCGTGCCAACTCTATGAAAAGAGTGCAACAACAACAATTTTTGCAATTACACCTGAAGATATAGTGAGTTCAAAAATAGGACTAAGCCAAAAAATAGAAGATAATTTTGAAAAGTTTATTGAAGTAGTTGTAAAAAACATTGAGCTTTTAGGTGTACATGTAGAGTCTAAAAATTCTAAAACTCTATCACAAATAATAGAGGAGTACAACTCCTCTTTTTGGGATAAATAGTTTTCATAGCTTTAAAAGTTCAAACTGCACATAAAATATTGCAATAGAGACAAAGTAGCCTAGAGCTACTGTCCACGCGTATTTCATATGTGTAGAAAATGTGTAGATTCCTTTTAGTCTTCCCATTACACCAACTCCTGCTGCGCTTCCAAAACTAATGAGTGAGCCACCAATCCCTGCAGTTAGTGTAACAAAAACCCAATCTGTTAGTGTCATTTGAGGGTCTGCTTTTAAGACAGCAAACATAAGTGGAACATTATCTACAATAGCAGAAAAGATACCTACTAAAGTATTTACAATGTATGGATTAACACTATCATAAATTCCAGCTACCAATCCAATGTAGCCAATATAGCTTAGTCCTCCAACAGCAGCTAAAAGACCAAAGAAAAATAGAAGTGTGTCATTCTCTACACTTGCCATTCTTTTGTAAATTTCAATATGTTCATTGGATATTTTTTTCAAATAGCTAGAGTAGGCTTTTAAAAGTGCCAAGCCAAACATCATACCCCAAAAAGCAGGAAGATGAAGTATTTGATGTGACAATACTGCCATAGCAATAGTTGAAACTCCTAAAAATATTACAAATTTTCCACCTTTTTTAATTTGAGTTTTCTCAATATCAGAACAAGCAGAACTATTGTCATCTGTAGATGGTGAACCCTCTGGTAAATATTTGCTAAGTAGGTATGCAGTAAGTATCCATCCACCAAATGAAGCAGGAAAGAGATATAGAAAATCAACAAAAGTTGCTTTTCCTGCTGCCCACACCATTAAAGTTGTAATATCTCCAAATGGACTCCACGCACCACCTGCGTTAGCTGCTACAACAACATTTATTGCACCTAATATTAGAAAGCTTTTATTGTGATGTTCAATTGTGATTAAAACAGTAGATAAGATAAGCGCTGTTGTAAGGTTGTCAGCAATTGGACTTAAAAAGAATGCAATTAAACCAGTGGTATAAAAGAGCTTTTTGTAGGTGAGTTTTTTTTGCAATAATTTGTACTTTAAAGCCTCAAAAACATTCCTCTCTATTAGTGTCTCAATGTAGGTCATAGCAACAAATAAAAAGAAGTAAATAGATGCAATTTCAAAGATAAGTTCATGAACATTCTCTTGTAAATGGTGTAAATCTTCTCCATAATATGAGTAGTGAATACCAATTATTATGTAAATAAGAGTTCCAGCAATTAGTGCAGGTTTAGACTTGTTTACATGAATTTTGTCCTCAAGAGCAATCATCAAGTAAGCAATAACAAAGATTAAAATAGAGGCAAAGCCTGCAAATGAGTAGAGCATTAGTTGTTCCAATATGGTAAATTTAGGACGTGATTATATTACAATTTTGTTACACTTATGTTTCATAAATTTTGATATGATAAAATACAGTCATAAAACCAAATAAATGGACTTGTTCATTTTATTGTGCAAAATAATTTATAATAAGGCTAAAAATTGATTAAATTACAAAATGTAAATCCAATAAGTGATGAGAATTTAGATGAGTTAGGCTTTTCTTGGCATAAAGATAGCGATGGAAGCTCATACGTTTTAGACAAAATGGTAGAAGTTACTCAAAGTGAGGCTGAAGCTTACTACAGTGCAGCAAATGAGCTTTATGATATGTACGCAGAAGCGGCTGAATATGTCATAGAAAATGATCTATTTTTTGAGTTAGGAATAGGGTTTAACCTCAAAGAGATTATTTTAAAGAGTTGGGAGAGTGATGTTCACTGGCACATTTATGGCAGATTTGATTTTGCAGGTGGAGTTGATGGTAAACCAATTAAACTACTTGAGTTTAATGCAGATACACCTACATCTTTGTATGAGAGTGCGCTTTTACAGTGGGCAATTTTGAAAGAGAATAACCTAGATGAAGAGAGCCAATTTAACACAATTTATGAGTCAATAACAGACAATTTCAAACGTTTAATCACTCTATTTGATGATGTAGAGAGTTTTGAAGAGCGTTACGATGGTTGGAAAATTCTTTTTTCTAGTGTAGAGGGTAATGATGAAGAGGAGGTAACAGTAAGACTTCTTCAACAAATGGCAACAGATGCAGGGTTTAACACACACTTTGAGTTTTTACAAAATGTGGATTTTGATGACAATGGAGTCTATGACAGAGATGGAAATCAGTATGAGTATTGGTTTAAACTCTACCCTTGGGAAGATATAGGCTCAGATGAGCCAGAGTTAGCTGTAATGCTTAATACTATTATGCAAAACCAAAGTGCTATTATTTTAAACCCTGCTTACACTTTGTTGTTCCAATCAAAAGGGATGATGAAAATTTTATGCGACTTGTTCCCTGATTCGCCATACCTATTAAAAACAGAGTTTGAACAACTACCAAATGTTAAACAAGTAGAAAAAAGAGTCTTTGGACGAGAGGGTGCATCGACTAAAATTTTAGATGAAAAAGGTCTTTGTGTGGAGTCTCGTGATGGAGAGTATGACAACTACAAACCTATCTACCAAGAGTATGTAGATTTACCAACAGATAGCGAGGGCAACAAGTACCAAGCAGGAGTATTTTTTGCTTATGAGGGGTGTGGACTCTCTTTTAGACGAGGTGGAGAAATTATGGACAATATGAGTAAATTTGTAGGTCACATAGTAAAATGAGTACCCTTAGCACTCTACCGATAACTCTTGATGGAGATAGTGTTGAGTTAAAACTAGAAGAGATAAGAGCATATTTTCACAACACCTATTCGTTGTATGAGAAGTTGTTTGAGATGCTAAAAAGTGATGAAGTTTTTTACAAAAAATCAGAAATAACACGCCATCCCATGATTTTTTATTTCGGACATACAGCAACTTTTTTTATCAATAAGCTTATTTTGGCAGGTGTTATTACAAAAAGAGTTAATCCACATTTTGAATCAATATTTGCCATTGGTGTAGATGAGATGAGTTGGGATGATTTAAATGAAGCCAACTACAACTGGCCAAGTGTTGATGAAGTAAGAGAGTACAGAAGAGTTGTAAGAGAGTTGGTTGATGAGTTAATTACATCATTAACACTTAGCTTACCAATAAAACAAGATAGTGCTTTTTGGGTCATTTTAATGGGAATTGAGCATGAGAGAATTCACATTGAGACATCAAGCGTTTTACATAGACAACTCCACATTGAGGATATTTTACATGTAGAGGAGTTCACTACATGTAAAGAGAGACCAGAAGCTATTGAGAATGAGTTAGTACAAATTGAGGCTTTACATGTAGAGCTAGGTAAGAGTATAGAGCATAACTTGTATGGTTGGGATAATGAGTATGGATTACATGTAGAAGATGTAAGTGCATTTAAAACATCTAAATATCTTGTGAGTAATGCGGAGTTTAAAGAGTTTGTAGATGATAGTGGCTATGAGAGTGAAGAGTTTTGGGATGAAGAGGGGTTGAAGTTTTTAGAGACAACAGCTGCTACTCATCCACCTTTTTGGGTGAAACAAGGCAATGGAGCTTTTAAATATAGGGCAATTACGGAAGTCATAGAGATGCCACAATCATGGCCCGTTGATGTAAACTGCTTAGAAGCAGAAGCTTTTTGTAGGTGGAAGTCTAAAAAAGAGGGTCTTAATTTTAGGTTGCCTAGTGAAGCTGAATGGATGGTGCTTTATGAACAGAGTGGTTTTAGTGATGTTCCAAATTTTGATAAGGCGAACATAAATTTAGCACACTTCACATCATCAGTTCCTGTTCAGAGCTTTTTACAAGGAGAAGTTTATGACGTTGTAGGGAATGTGTGGCAGTGGAGTTGCGAGGCAATTGATGCCTATGAGGGCTTTAGTGTACATCCAATTTATGACGATTTTTCAACACCAACTTTTGATGGTAAACATAACTTAATGAAAGGTGGAAGTTTTATAAGTAGTGGAAATGAGTTGATGAAACACTCACGTTACGCTTTTAGAAAGCACTTCTATCAACACGCTGGATTTAGGTATGTTCAAGCTCCAAGAATTGATAAAATTGAGCCTAAAATTTACGACAGCGACAAAGATATTCAAGATGCAATCAATAAAGAGTATGAAGATTGTGCTGAAGTGTTGGAGTATGCATCAGTAGTTATTAATTTTAGCAATAATTTTGGTAGTGCATTAGAGCTTGGATGTTCAGTTGGAAGAGTTAGTTTTGAGCTATCAAAAAAGTTTGAAAAAGTAGTAGGGATTGAGTCAACTGCAAGGTTTATTCAAGTTGCAGACTCAAAAAATAGTGCTAAAAATTTAGAGTTTTGGCAAGGTGATTTTATGAACTTAAAACCACACTTCAGAGGCTATGATTTGATTTTATTAACAAATATTTTAGAAAAAATTTCAAACCCAAGGCTATTTTTACAAGAGATAAAGTCAAGAGTGAACCAAGATGGGATTTTAACAATTTCATCAACTTATAACATCAAAACTATTACAGAGATATTAGAGATAGACTATACTTTACTCTATTGTGAAAAGGAGTTTAGTGTATGGCGTTTGAAAGCATAGCTAAAAGCCGAGAAAAATCAGAAAAATACCAACTTCGTCAAGAGCTTTTTGGCACAACAGATGTTACTCCTATGTGGGTTGCGGACATGGATATTCCTACATGTAAAGAGATTGTAGATGCTTTACATGTAAGAGTTGAGAACGGGTATTTTGGTTATGAAATGATGCCCAATAGTGCTTACGCAGCACAAATTAGGTGGATGAAAAAGCGTCATAATTTAGAGCTTAAAAGAGAAGAGATGCTCTCATCGCCATCTGTTGTTGCATCTATGAGTATGTGCATTGAAGCACTTAGTGAAGTTGGAGATGAGATTATTGTTTTTACTCCTGTTTACCCTCCATTTTTTCATAGTGTTTCTAGGCTTAAGCGTAGAGTTTCAAAATGTTCATTAGTTCAAAATAAGAGTGGAATTTATGAGATTAATTTTGAAGAGTTAGAGGAAAAAGCAAAAAGTGCAAAGATGATTCTTCTTTGTTCCCCTCATAACCCTGTTGGACGTGTTTGGACAAAAGATGAGCTAGAAAAAATAGCAGATATTGCAACTAAAAACTCTTTAATTGTTATGAGCGATGAGGTGCATTGTGACTTAGTTAATCCTAATTTTAAGCATATACCCTTTGCATCCATAAGCAGTGATGCTCGTGAAATTTGTGTGACTCTATTGGGCGTTGGTAAAACTTTTAACCTTTCAGGGTTAGCGCTTTCAACTATGAGCATTGCATCAAAAACTATTTTTGAAAAGGTAAAAATCAGGTATGAAAAAACTCACTTTGGAGAGGGTAATGTTCTCTCAAATGTAGCTTTTGAAGTTGCATTTAGTGAGTGTGAATATTGGTTAGATGAGACTCTACATGTACTACATGTAAACTATGAAATGCTCAATGAAGTTCTTGAAAAACACTCAAGTTTAATAAAACTAACACCTGCACAAGGGACATATTTAGCATGGTTAGATTGCTCTCAAATGAAGTTAAGCAATAAAAAATTGAGAAACTTTTTTGTTAATGATGTAAAGTTAGGATTAAGTGCTGGTATATCTTTTGGAAAAGAGGGAGACAAATTTATGAGACTAAACTACGCAGTCCCAACTGAGCTTATGAGAGATGTTGTTGATAGGCTTGATGTGGCTTTAAGTGCTTTTTCTACTCATCCTCATCTTTTAGAGACTTTTTAATAAGCATTGCATACTCTTCATCTTTTGGAATTAGTCCTGCTTCATAGAGAAATTGTGAGGCTACAAAGTTCATTTTTTTAACTTTGTCATACTTTGCATAGCTTAGAAATAGTTTGTCTTTTGCTCTTGTTACTGCAACGTAAAATAGTCGGCGCTCCTCTTCTATGCTTCCACCTCTTATCATCAATTTTCTATTTGGAAAACGTCCATCCATTAAGTCACAAACATAGACCTCTTTATACTCTAAACCTTTTGATGCGTGGATAGAGAGTAGGTGAACTCCCTCACCTTGACTTAAATCTTTGGAGCCTAATATCATTGCATTTAAAAAGCGTTCATGCTCTTTGTATGGTTTTGCTAGCTCTACTAAAAGTAGATATTTTCTCTTTATTTTAACAAATGATTCCTCTTTTAGTTTTTCATCTATTGCACCATTTTGAAGTGTCGCTCTTCTTGTTGCAAGGCTATCTTTAATATGGTGAAAAAAGTCAGATTTTCCAATTTTTTCAACAACATTTTTTGGTGATTTTATGCTTCTAATAAGTTTAAATAGTTTGTAAAAATCGTATAGAAATTTTGCACTCTCTTTATTGATTTTAACATGTCTTAAAATTGGATTGTTTAAAAATTTTTTCTCAAATCCAAGAGCAAAGAAACGGCTGTTTGCACCTAACTCCATAAAGTCATCAAAAAGCCCTAGCTGATGGTTCTTTTTACGTGATTCATAAGGATTTGTAATGGACATATCAGGCTCAAACATTCCTTTGTGTAATGAACCATGCCCTAGTTTTTGAAATGCACTAAATATCTCTTTTGCAATAGCACTTCCAATCCCTTTTGCATACTCAACAATGTGAATAAATGCCATTACATCATCTTCATTTACTAAAAGTGTGTAGATGTCTAGTAGTGCTTTTATCTCTTTTGAGTCAAAAAAACTCATACCACCACGACGTTTACACCCTATGTTTAGCTCTCTTAGTGATGCTTCTACACCATCTGCTGAGGAGTTATTTCTGAAAATTACTGCTATCTCTTCACGCTCACACATGCTATCACGAATTAGTCCTGCAATACCGTGGTATTGATCAAACAGTTCGCCATAAACTATGAGTTTTGGTTGTTCTGCCTCGTTTGTTCTTGTTACTTCTAACTCTTTGGGGTAAATTCTCTCATTATGTTCAATTACTTTAGATGCAAGATTTAAAATAGGCATAGATGAGCGGTAGTTTTTTTTCAAAGTGTGAACACAAGCATTCTCAAACTTTTCAACAAATGAGCCAATAATCGATATATCGGCACCATTAAATGCGTAGATGCTTTGATCATAATCTCCAACACAAAAAAGAGAGGGTGGCTTCATTACATCAATAAGTGTGCCTTGAAGTGCATTTGTATCTTGATACTCATCAATTAGTACTTCAGCGTAAGATGTTTCGTTTGTTTTGTAATGCTCTCTTGCTAAAATAAGTAGGTCATTGAAGTTAATGAAACCATACTGCTTTTTTAGTGCTTCAAACTCATCACAAACATCTGCATAAATCATAGCAAACTGTTCGTGGTCTGGGTAGGTTTTAATTATCCACTCTTCAACATCTAAATTTAGTTCTGTATTTTGAAAAAATGAGTAAACATCATACAAATAAGCCGCTCCCCATGCGACAATTCCTGCGTCTATATGTGTAAATGTTCGTTTGTCCATAACACTTCTAAAGAGTGTTTTTAACTCATTTTGTTGTTTTAAAACAACTTTTTTATTCTGTTTTTTAAGAAGTCTGTAGCTCACTGCGTGAAATGTTCCAGCGTCAATTTTGTTTGCAACGTTTGAGCCAAAATATTCAGCCACTCTCTCAACCATCTCTGCTGCTGCTTTGTTTGTAAAAGTGAGAAGAAGGATATTTTGAGGTTCAACATTTTTACTTAGTAAAAAAGCAATTCGACCTACAATTGTAGAGGTTTTTCCAGTTCCAGCAGAAGCAATAATTAAGTTTGCACCAAGTGGTGCAGTAGCTGCTTCATACTGCTGCGTATTAAGACGAGATAGTGCCAATAATGTTTAACTAGCTACTCTGAAATCTTTTAAAGGCTCTGCAAACCCAAAATCTACATGGCGTCTTACATCTAAAACAACTTGAGCCATCGTGTTGTTATCTTCATTAAAAACAATTGGAGCTAAAAAATTAACCAAAGACTCATCAATAGGATTTTTTAAAACTGCAATATTATAGACTCTTATGTTACTATCTTCTTTTATATCTAGTAGAGCTTTAATAGATGATGGTACATCAAAAGAGTATTCACGCAATATATATGGATTAACTAGAGTAAAAGCTGTTTTAACTCCATCATTAATACCGTGAAGAGTTGAAAATAGATCATCAACGCTACTTAACTCTACTTCAGTAATTCCCTCGAAACCTAAAAGTTCAGATTTTACAACATATTTCATAATACACCTCGTTTAATAATTGTTAAAAATATTATAGCAAAAAGTGTGCCAAATCAGTGTGAAATGGAGTTAATAGCTTTTATTACCTCAAATGGAAGTATCTTTTCCATGCATTCATGATGTTTTAGTGGACACTCACGTTTCATACAAGGAGCGCATTGTAAATCTTTTTTTACAATTATGCTCTTTTTATTTTTCCATTGAGAAGTCTCATTGTCTCTTGTTGGTCCAAAGATTGCAACTGATGGCACTTGATAAGCACTTGCAATATGCATAGGTCCACTGTCGTTTGTCGCAAAAAGGCTTAGTCCACCTATGTATGCGCATAGCTCACTAATGGTGGTTTTACCAGCTAGGTTTATGTAGTTTGCTATGTTGTTGCTTTTTAAAACATCTTCTATCTCTTTGGAGACCTCTACCTCATTTGGTCCACCAAAAATTACTATGTCATACTTAGGTGCAAAGTGTTGTGCAACAGTTGCAAATTTTTTTGAGTCCCATCTTTTAGCACTTCCATAGGTTGCACCTGCATTTACACCAAGAGTTGGATTGTCATAAATGTGAGGTTTAATGTAGAGTTTTAAATTTGAAACTTCACTGCTATTTGTTACACTGTGACTTAATTGTTGGTACTGTTTTACCAAGTGCATTTCACGAGAGAGTGCAACTGCTTTTTTTACGAAAATAGTAGAGTGCCAACTTTTTCTAGCAATAGTAGTTGGGATTTTAGAGAAATATAGAAGTAAAGATGAGTGAATTTGGTCTCTAAAAGTGATGGCAACATCATGTTTACTAAGCTCTTTTGCAAGTAAATATGTAGCTTTGAGTCTTGAAGAGGCTTTTTTTGTCTCATCAACAATAGCATTTGTGCATTTAGGGTGATGTTTTAGTGCCTCTATGGAGACAAAAGAGCCTAAAAATGTAAACTCTACATCGTCATAAAAGTTACTTAAATCTTCTATGGCTGGTGTTGCCATTACTGCGTCGCCTAACCAATTTGGTAAGATAATTAAAATTTTACTCTTCACTGTTTTTCGCTTATTATATAGATAGGGGATTGTGTTATTAAAATTGATTTTTCATGATGAGAAATCCCAGTTTTTGTGTAAAAAAGTCTGCTTTCATCGAAATCAACTGCCTTATCGAATTTTAGTGTCCACATAACTTCAATAGTATCATGAAGTTTACTACATGTAAAGGTATATAGCTCATCTTCTACATTAAGAGATATAAACTTACTACCACTTAAAAACTCTAACATTGTCTTAAAAACATCAAATGCGACTCTTTTTGTTACTCCATCTCTTTCATCAATTAACCCATAGCCAGATGCAATTAGTTGATGCCAATATACACGTTCTACTTTTTGAGTAGCAAGTGCTAAAATGTAGTAGCGAAGCATAAAAGATGCATAGCTATCCTCATCTACACACTCAAACTCACTTGTTGGAGCATAGGGTGCAGTGTTGCTTATTGGCCAATTAGTCTCTGTTATATAGAGCCTATTTCTACTCTTAAAAGAGAGATTTAGTAAAGAGCTAAGAAGTGAAATCTTATTTGTTAAATTAAACCACATTTGTCTATTTTCTGGCGCTCCTCTTCTATCTACATAAAGAAGTGATGTGTAGCCATCATACTTTACATGTAGAGTATTAAAAAGAGTATGAGCGCTAAAGTGGTACTCAAAATCAATTACTCCACCACCATAAAGTTTTATATTTTGAAATTTTTCATCTCTTAATTTATGTGCAACATAAAAAAACTTTAGGTACTCATTAACACTAAAAAAACCCCATTTAGCTCTATTGATAGTTGAGCCTATTTGAAACTCAAAAGAGTATGGCGATAGGTTCTCAAAAATAGTCTCTAAATCTTTTTTTAAAAGTTCTCTATCATCTATATGCTCTTTGTCTTGTAAAATATTAATAAATATATTACATGTACTTAGTGATTTGCAAAACTCTACATACTCACTAATTTTATCAACTTCCCATAATGGAACTCTTATTAAAATATTTTTAACATCTAATTCATCTATGAGCTGTGGTGTTAAAAGTGGCTGTTTATCTAAATTAACACTAAGCGCAAAAAAATCTTTTGTATCTATTTTTCTTCGTTTATCAAATGGTATTAAAATATATGCAATAGGTAAAAGTAGGGTACTCAAATAGGTTTTAATTAGTGAGAAAAAATTTTTCATTCTCATCTTTTTTTTATAAGCTCTATCTTTAAGTTGGTAAGGTTGGTCGGAATTGTAATCCCATTTAAAAGGTTGTTTCATAAACGAGATTGTACAGAAGTTTTGTTTATAAAATCATATAAAACCTCAAGAGAGGTTTTACAATCTTAACACTGATAAGTAGTTTTAAACTCATAAGCAGTTGGACGACCCTCATCTGGCCATACATCACGCTCAAATCTGTAGTGTTGGTAAGAGTCAATAAACTCTTTAGTGAATACTGGTTGCAAGAAGTCGTTATCACGAATTAGTGCCTCTAATGAACCACGTAAAGTGTGAGGCATTTGAGGAATATTTTTTTCACGAATTTCATCTAAAGATAGTTCAAATAGATCTTCATCCATTGGACCAATTGGAATATCTTTATTTTTAATACCATCTAATCCAGCCATCATCATTACTGCAAATGCTAAGTAAGGACATGAAGTTGAGTCTGGGAAACGCATCTCAATACGTGTTGCTTTTTCACCTGCACCATAAGGAATACGACATGCAGCAGAACGGTTTTGAGAAGAGTAAGTAAGAATACTAGGAGCTTCAAAACCTGGAATTAATCTTTTGTATGAGTTTGTTGATGGGTTTGTAAATGCAGCAACTGCACGAGCATGTTTGAAGATACCAGCAGTATAGTTAAGAGCCAATTCGCTTAAGTTTGCATAATTTCCCTCTTCATAGAAAAGGTTTGAACCATCTTTCCAAAGTGATTGATGAACATGCATACCATTACCGTTATCACCATAAAGTGGCTTAGGCATAAATGTAGCAGTTTTACCATTTAAGTGTGCAATCATTTTTACAACATATTTATATTTTTGAACATTATCTGCAGCTGTAATGATGTCAGAGAAAACAATACCAATTTCACCTTGACCTTGTGCAACTTCGTGGTGTCCTAAAACAACTTCAAGACCAACTTGCTCAAGAACTTGCATCATTTCAGCTCTCATATCTACCATAGAGTCTGTTGGTGCAACTGGGAAGTAACCACCTTTTGTTCCTGGACGGTGACCTGTATTGTACATCTCTTTGTACTCAGTGTTTGAATTCCACTCACCCTCTTCAGTATCTACTTTGTAACCAGCTTCATTGACGTTATCAACAAATTGAACGTTATCAAAAATAAAGAACTCATTTTCTGGTCCAAAGTATGCAGCGTCTGCAATACCAATTGATTCAGCATGTTTTAGTGCAGCTTTAGCGATTGAACGTGGACATCTCTCATATGCTTGTTTTTTGTAAATATCATAAACATCACAAAATATAATTACAGTTGGATCAGCTGTAAAAGGGTCTAAAAATGCTGTTGTTGCATCAGCTTTAAGAAGCATATCAGACTTATTAATTGGTTGCCATGCTTCAACTGAAGAGCCATCAAATGGAAAACCAGCCTCTAAATTCTCTTTATTTACCGCACTCATACGGTAAGTTAAGTGATGCCATGCACCTTTAATATCTGTAAAACGTAAATCAACGAATTGAACATCATTCTCTTCACAATATGTAAAGAACTCATCTATGCTATTAACAAATTTACCCATTATTATTTCTCCTAAAAATTAAATTGTCAAAAGTATATCTTTTATTTAATTAACTCTATATTTTAAAATGATTAAAAATTAATCATTATTCTGTTTCTATTTCTAAAAGTAGCACATTGAGTATATCCTACGCTTTTTGCAAGTGCTTCAGTTTTGTCGCTAAAAAGAGCTATTTGTTCGATTTCATGTGCATCTGAGCTACATGTAATTGGTATTTCTAACTCATAAGCTAACTCTAAAAGCTCACGTGATGGGTAGGCTTCACCAACTGGTTTTCTATAACCTGCACCATTAATTTCTAAAGTTAAATCATTTTTTTTAATTGCTTTTAGAGCATTTAGAGCAATTGACTTAATATCTTTTTTTGGAAGAAATTTAAAAACTTTAATTAAATCAAGGTGACCAACGATGTCAAAATATCCGCTATTTGCCATCTCTTCTATTGCATTAAAATAGTTTTGCCAAATTTCATCTATATCTTCACTCTCATATCTGCCAATAAACTCTGGATTATCAAAACCCCACTCATCTATGAAATGAACTGAACCTATTAGGTAATCTACATCTTTATCTTTAAGTATATCTTCACTCATTTTTCCTCTTAAAAAATCAACCTCATAACCTAAGAGTAACTCTATGTCGTCTTTAAACTCACTTTTAAGTTTTTTAAACTCATCTTTGTAAAATTTAACATCTTCAAATTTCATTCTATACTCTGGGTCAAAATCCATAGGTGCGTGTTCACTAAATCCGAATATATCTATTTTTTTCTCTATTGCTTGTTCTACATACTCTCTCATTGTGCCATTAGCATGATTGCACAAAGTGGTGTGATTATGTAAATCTACTCTCATTAGTTTTACCTTTTTTAAGTTATTTTTGTGTATTATATTAGAATTTTTTAAAATATCAAGTCCACATTTGGAGATAATATATTATGACACAAGAAGAACTAGACGCACTAATGAGTGGCGATGTTGACATGGACGACATTGAAGAAGAAGATAAAGAAGTAGTTGAAGAAGAGCTAGAAGATAATAGTGATGATGTTATGGGACACGCTGGAAATAAAGAGGGCTACCCTCCGATGCCAACTGATGATAAAATGGTTGATCAACTAGATGAAGTAACTAAAGAGTCAGAGCAAAAAGCATCTGAAATTTTTGACATCATCGACACTATTAGCAATGACTTAATGGACGCGGAGGGGACTGCTCAAGAGACTAAAGATATTATGGAGTCTAATATTGAGCTATTTAATATTTTGATAGAGAAGTTTCCACATGTAGAGCGTTTTAAAGAGCAGTTAGAGAAAAATAAAAAAAGCTATGAGGAGATTGATAGTGTAATAGAGAAGCTTCAAGATAGTGGTGACTCTATTATGAACGCTATGGATATTATGCAGTATCAAGATATTCATCGCCAAAAAATTGAGCGTGTAATTAATATTATTCGTACACTCTCTGGCTACTTAAACAATATGTTCTCTTCAACAAAAAGTGATGACTCGCGTGTTAGTTCTGCTGTTCATCTTCCAGGTGATGAGACTGAAGATGTTTTAGATGCAGATGGAATTGAAGCACTTCTTGCGTCATTTGATAAATAGTCAATGAGTAGAGTTGAACTTCTCTCTCCAGCTGGAAATCTGGAGAAACTAAAAATTGCTCTTGACTTTGGAGCAGACGCTGTTTATGGCGGTGTTAGTCACTTCTCTTTGCGTATTAGAAGTGGAAAAGAGTTTAGTTATGAGGAGTTTGAAGAGGGTATTAAGTATGCTCACTCTAAGGGCAAAAAAGTTTATGCTACTATTAACGGATTTCCGTTTAACTCTCAACTCTCACTATTGAAAAAACACATTTTAAAAATGGCAGAACTTAAACCAGATGCGTTTATTGTTGCCACTCCAGGGGTTTTGAAATTAGCTCACGAGTTAGCACCAGATATTGACTTGCATCTTTCTACTCAAGCAAATGTTATGAATGTGCTAGATGCTAAAGTCTATTACGATATGGGTGCTTCAAGAATAATTGCAGCCCGTGAAATTTCATTAAAAGATTTGCAAGAGATTAAAAAAGAGTTACCAGATTTAGAGATAGAAGTTTTTGTTCATGGCTCGATGTGCTTTGCATATAGTGGAAGATGTCTAATCTCAACACTTCAAAGTGGACGTGTGCCAAACCGTGGAAGTTGTGCAAATGATTGTCGGTTTCCTTATGAAATATACGCAGCTAATAGAGATAGTGGGACACTCTTTAGATTAGAAGAGGACGCAGGTGTTGGAACATACATTATGAACTCTAAAGATCTGAATTTAGCTTCTCACATGCAAGAGATATTAGATAGCGGTTGTGTTGACTCTGTAAAGATAGAGGGACGAACTAAAACATCTTATTATGCAGCTATTACAGCACTTGCTTACAGAAAAGCGATTGATGACTACTATGATGGTCTCTTTAATAAAGAGTTGTATCAATATGAGTTAAATAGTATGCAAAATCGTGGTTTTACTGATGCATACTTAATTAACCGTCCATTTGAGAAACATGATACTCAAAGTTTAGACTTCTCAATGCAAATGGGAACACATCAAGTAAGTGGAATTGTTGTTGAGAGTGGTGAATATTTTATGTGCAAATATAAAACTTTACCAAATGAGCCACAAGAGTTGGTAATGCCAAAGGACTCAGTTGTAGAGTTAGTAGATAATGAAATTGGAAGTATTACATGTAGTAACGGTAACTATTTTGTAACATTTAAAAAGCTACTTGCTCAAAATGGTAAAGAGTTAGATGAAGTTCATAGTGGTAATTTAAACCCTATCAAGTTGCCAACTATGTTACCATCTTACACATTTTTGCGTATTGAAGCTGATGAATTGATGCCTCACATACCAAAAGTATAAAAAAATAGACTAAATTTACAAAAAAAGGAAAAAGTGGAATGAAATTTGTTTCTATAGTAATTGGAAGTAAAAGTGATTATGAAGTAATGAGATCGTGTGCAGACACACTTGAAGCGTTTGGTGTAAGTTATGAGCTAGTAATTAGCTCAGCTCATCGTTCACCTGAGCGTACTAAAGAGTATATTGTTGAAGCGGAGAAAAAAGGTGCTCAACTCTTTATTGCAGCAGCTGGTATGGCTGCTCATTTAGCTGGAGTACTATCTTCAAAAACTGTTAAACCAATTATTGGTGTTCCTATGAGTGCATCTGCACTTAGTGGTATTGATGCACTTTTATCAACTGTTCAAATGCCAGCTGGTATGCCAGTTGCAACGGTAGCAATAGGAAAAGCAGGAGCAATAAACTCTGCTTATTTAGCAATGCAAATAATGGCTTTAAATAATGAAGACTTAAGTGTCAAATTACGAGAAGATAGAGTTGCAAAAGCTAAAAAAGTTGAAACAGATTCACTAGAGATTGAGACTATAATATAGATAGGGTGAGCTTTCTTAGCTCATCTTATATTTAAAGGAATTAAATATGCAATGGATGAGTATTGATGATTATGCTGAATTAACAGGTCTGAGTGTAAAAGCTATTGATGACTTAATTCAAAGAGACAAACTAACAACTACTACACAAAATGGTGAAATTTTAATAGACCCTGCAAAAGGTGCTAGTGCAATTGTACCAACTGAACTACAAGAGCTTCAACCAGATGGAAGTGAAGTTGTAACTCCTCAATTTGTTGAAAAGACTATTGGAACTATTATTAATCTTCATGAGAGAGTCTTAGATGCAAAAGATGAGACAATAGACTCTATTAAAAATGAGAACCAATTTTTAAAAGAGGCACTAAACTCACTTCAAGAGCTTTATGCTGAAGATAGAAACACAATAGAGACTCTTACCAAACAGCTCAAACTATCTCAAGATGAGGTAGAATTTTTACGCCGTAAATATAAATTGATGTGGGGTAAAGTTGTAGAGGACTATGCAAAGCCTGCATGAATATTGACAATGAGTGCGTAAGCTGCATAATTAATCAAGCTCATAGAGTTGCTACTGCCATAAATGCATCAGATACTTTGAGTGCAAAGATGGTTGCCAATACTACTAAAATGAGTAAAAAATTCAGTTTTAACTCATCTCCTCCAGTTATTGCTAGTGATGTATATGAGCAATTAGCACTGTTAGCTAATAAGAGTGACTTATATGATGAAGTTAAAAAAGAATCTACTAAAAAAGCTATCTCATTTGTTCCAAAACTTCAAAACTATCTAAATCAAAGTGATAATTTACTATATGATGCGACAAAAGTGGCTATTGCTGGAAATGTAATTGATTTAGCTGCGCAAGTGAGTTATGATTTAGATTTAGAGTTAGAACATATCTTTCATACAAATTTTGCAATAGATGATTTTGAGAAACTAAAGAAAAAGCTAGAGCATTCAAAAACGTTAGTCTATTTAGGAGACAATGTTGGTGAACATATTTTTGACAAACTCTACATTGAAACACTATCAAAACTATTTTCAAATCTTGATATCTACTACTTTACAAGAGGCACACCAATAATAAATGATGTAACATATAGTGAAGCAATTGAAGCAGGTATAGACTCTACATGTAGTGTAATTGACAGTGGAGTAAATACACCAGGTTTTGATTATGAGAGAGCCTCGTTGCGAGCAAAAACTCTTTTTGATGAGGCAGATGTTGTTATATCTAAAGGTATGGGAAATTATGAGTGCATGAGTGAATACACTAAAGATAATATTTTCTTTTTACTAAAAGTAAAATGCAGTGTTGTAGCAACTTCACTAAACAGTTCATTAGGAGATATTATCTGTAAGAAGATATAAAAAACTGCCCTCAAGTACAATATACAAATTATTCAAAAAAGAGTAATATACCCTTAAAATTTGCATTTATCAAAGGATTTACCATGGCAACATTAATAGCAACAGTCGGAAACATAGAGGGAACATTTTACGCAAAAGGCGTTGATGGTGTACTACGTGAACTTAAAATAGGAGACACGATTTCTGAGGGCGAAACTATTGTTGGCTCACCTGAAAATTCTAGTAGTGACGCTGTAACAGTAACACTAGCAAGTGATGGAAGTGAACTAGTAGTAGCAGGAATAGGTGAACAACTATTTGATGCATCTTTACTACTAGATCCATTTAATTTTGAAGATGTAACAGCAGATGCAGAGTTAGCACGCCAAACAGTAGAGGAGCAAGCTCTTGACATGGATGGCGAAGATGAGTTAGCAAGCTTATTAGATGATAATGAAGCATCAGACGAAGATGAACCAGAAACAGCAGCAGATGAAGAGGCTGCAACTGGAGCAAATAGTAGTGGTGGAGCTTTCTTAAATTCAATTCAAAATGAGGGCGGAGTTGTTACAGGCGAAGATGGCGAGTATGAAGCTTTTTCAAGAGAACAAGATGATTACAATCCAGCAGATGATGTAAGACCTGAGACGCTAAATGCAAGAACTGCAACTGAAGAGACAAGAACTGCAACTGAAGAGACAACACCTCAAACTATTACACAACCAACACAAATCAATTCAACAAATAGTAGTTCAGCTGAAAGAACTGTTGAAACTCCTACTTCAACAGAAGTTGTTGATCAATCTATCTTGACAACTGAGTTTATAGATAGTGCTGTTAGTGATGTGACTTACTCAACTACTTCAGGTCTAAGTGGTAATAGTGGTGATAGTGGTGTAGCTGGTGAGTTCAGTTATAGAGCTTCAGACACAGTTACTTTTAAAATTGGTGATGTAACTCTTGGTGAGTTTAGTGCTGATGTTATTCAAGGCGACAAACTATTCTTAGCAGATATAGCAGGAACTTACCTTGGAGACACAAATAATGAGTATGTAGAAAATATGGCTATTTTCTTACAAATGTTAGATGAAGATGGTGACGCTACAAATGGTATAACTATTTCAGACGCTACAAAAGAGTCATTTATAGGCTATGAAATGGATATGGCTACGGAGGGCAAACAAGCACTTTCTGATGCCTTAGCACATGTAGGTATAGAGTTTAAACCAGGTGATGAAGGTCTGTTATTTGAACAAAATGCAGTTACTCACGTACAAGATACTATTACAGAATTAGCTGAAAATAGAGGTGATATTAATTTTGATACAAGAGTTGAGGACCAAATAGATGTTAATAACTCAAGATTTGGTTTTAGTATTGAAAATGTTGATGGAGCTAATCAAGTTACTTTCTCTAAAGATGACTTACTTTCAACTTCAAAAGGTATTCAAGTAACAACTGACAATATTAAAGTAACTAATGTAAATATTAAAGATGTTGAAAACTATGGTGAACTTATAGATAACGGCGATGATACTTATACATTAGTTTTAAATGATGGCATAACTAAAGATGATTTAGATGCTTTACCTATAGTGTTTGACGCACAAGATTGGAATGCTTCTATTAAAAATGTTGAGGCTAAACTTGAAGCATTAGAGAATATTCATGTTAACCTTACTGGTAATGACTTTTATGCAAATGAAGCTACAGTTGGAATTGAAGACAATGATGCTAACCCTACAGACTTACCTTTAATGAGTATTGATTACCAATACGCTGTAGAGGGAGATGAATTTGCTGAATATACAGTAAGTTTAGACAAAGTCTCTGATACTGATATTACTGTTGAGTACTATACTAGTGACTTTGGTGCAAAAGGTGGTGAAGACTTTGGTGCGGTAACAGGAACACTTACAATTCCTGCTGGTCAACTAAGTGCAACAATTCAAGTTCCTATTACTGATGACATGACTCAAGAAGATATGGAAATGGCATTTGTAAACATTAAAAATGCTGATGGAGCTGCGATCGCTGATATGCAAGGTTCTCTTAGAATTTTCGATAACGATGTTGATAAGCAAGATATTACAATTACAAAAGATGCTGATATATTAGAGTCAGACTCTATTGCAACATTTAATGTCTCTTTAGAAAATGCTTATGATACAAATGTACTTTTAGACTTCAGCATTAACTCTTCAACTCCAAATAGTAACTATGAATTTTCAACTGATGGTGGTGCGACTTGGAAGACTTTAGTTCCAGCAGATGGAGAAGGACCAAAAGCAGGTAAAATTTTCTTAGAAGAAGGTATTTCAGAATTTAAAGTAAGAGCACAAATAAGTGATGATGACAGTGTAGTTGAAGCAGATAGTAACATTACTCTAAGCATAGGTGGTTACGCAGTAAATGAAACTGCTACTGCTACGGTAAATATTATCGATGATGATGCTGCACCTGTTATAACTATTAGTGATGATACAGACAATGATGGTACCCTTAATGGATCTGAAATTTCTGGAACAACTACAATTACTATAGCTCTTCCTCTTGCAACTGTTGCT
>JAYEGD010000309.1:0-6976 GCA_034658915.1 Campylobacterota bacterium
AGTAGATATTGAGTTAGATGAAATAGAGGTAAATAGCTTTAAAGAGCACTCTGAAACTATTTTAACTCAAACTCAACATCTCTCTCAAACAATAGATGATTTTAGAAACTTTTTTAAACCTGAAAATGTTAAATCTTTAGTAACTGTTCAATCTGTAATAGATAACTTAGTTCATATCTTAACACCTAGTTTAGATAGTAATAATATTGAGTTAATTATTACTAATAGTGCAGAACATAAGATAAATATTTTTCCAAATGAACTACTACATGTATTTATTAACATAGTAAATAATGCTAAAGAGGCTATGCTTGAACACAATGTAAAAAACAAAGAGATATCAATGAGTGTATATGAAAATATTGATATGATGATATTTGATATTAAAAATATAGGTAAAAACATTGATGATGAGATTATTAATAAAATTTTTCAACCATATTTTAGTACTAAATTGAATAAAAATGGTACAGGACTAGGACTATACATGAGTAAAATGATTGTAGATAAACAGCTTAATGGTGAATTGATTGTTAATAATGTAGATGATGGTGTTGTATTTAAAATTATAATACCTATGAAACAAGAGAAAAAGTGATGATGGAGCTTGAGGATTTAAAAGAGATATCTAAAAATATTTCACTACTATATGTTGAAGATGATGCACTTCTTGGTGCTACAACAGTTGAGTTTTTAGGTAAAATTTTTGATGATATTGATTATGCTAAAGATGGTGTTGAGGGTTTAGAGTATTTTAAAGATAAAAAATATGAGATTGTAATTACCGATATAGATATGCCAAGAATGAATGGCATCGAGATGTTAAAAAATATTAAAAAGATTAATAGTGATTGTCAAGTTGTAATTACAACTGCATTTAGCGACTCTAAGTATCTTCTTGATGCAATTTCATTAGGAGTGGATAGCTATTTCTTAAAGCCCTTATCGTTTCACTCTTTAATAGATGGTTTGTACAAAATTGTGCATAAAATGAGATTAGTTGAAGAGAATGAGAACTACAAAAATAATTTGCTTAAACTAGTAGATGAAGAGGTTGAAAATCGCCATAAATTAGAGCTTGAACATATTCATAATTATAAACAGACTCTTTCGTCTTTGGTAGATATGATAGAGAGCAGAGATAGATACACAGGTGGTCACTCAAGAAGGGTTGCGCAATACTGTGAGATAATTGCTAGAGAGATGGGGCATACAAAACAAGAGTGTGAACTAATATATAATGCAGGAATATTGCATGATATTGGAAAAATAGTAACTCCAGATGCAGTTTTACTAAAACCATCAAAGCTGAATACTTTAGAGAGAAGCCTTATTGAGGAGCATGTAAATAGTGGTGCTAATTTACTAAAGAGTATCCCTATGTTTAAAGAGTTGTCAAAAGTTATTTCAGCACATCATGAGTGTTATGATGGGAGTGGATATCCAAATGGTCTAACAAACGAAGAGATATCTCCACTCTCAAGAATTATGATAGTTGCTGATAGTTTTGATGCCATGACAACTTGCAGAATATATAAGAGTCCAAGAAAAATTGAAGAGGCTTTTGAAGAGTTGAAAAGATGCTCAAAAACTCAATTTGACCCAGATGTTGTAAATGCTGCTATTAATGTATTATCATATATTAAAATAGATGATAAAATATCACAAGAGCCATTGAGTGAGCTTGAAGAGCAACGTTTCTCTTACTTCTACAAAGATAGTATTACGCACCTTTACAATAGTAGTTATTTAGATTTAATTTTAATGAATAACCAAAAAGATAGCACATATAAATATATTTATATTATCTATTTACATAACTTTACTGCGTATAATAAAAAATATGGCTGGGAAGATGGAGATAAATTTTTACAAAATTTTGCTTTATACTTAGAGACTATTATTAAAGGGCAACTACTCTTTAGAGTTCAAGGTGATGACTTTGTGGTTTTAAGTAAAGAGCATATCTCATTGAGTGAAGATAATTTTAAAGAGTGTGAAATTTTGAAAAACTCATTAATTAGCGTTAGTACAGAAAACTTTCACGTCCTAAAAGATAATATTTTAAATTCACAATTGTTACAATATAGCATAAATAAATAGTGTATAATTCCACCAAAAAAGAGGTTGTTTAATATGGCTACAGTGTTAATAATAGGTGCGGGTGGTGTTGGTCGTGTTGTTGCTCATAAGTGTGTGATGAATTCTGATCTATTTACAAAAATTGTTTTAGCATCAAGAAGAGTAAGTAGTTGCGAATTAATACAGAGTGAATTGCCTAATGGTGCTTTACATGTAGAACAAGTTGATGCAGATAATGTAGATGAAACAGCTGCTTTAATTGAAAAAGTTGGTGCAGACATTGTTATTAATGTGGCACTTCCGTACCAAGATTTAACGATTATGGATGCTTGTTTAAAAACAGATGTAGCATATTTGGACACTGCAAACTATGAACACCCAGATAGTGCAAAGTTTGAATATAAAGAGCAGTGGGCTAAAGATGAAGCTTTCAAGCAGAAAAATTTAATGGCACTTTTGGGTAGTGGTTTTGACCCAGGTGCAACAAATATGTTTTGTGCTTATGCTCAAAAACACTACTTTGATGAGATAGAGACAATAGATATTTTAGACTGCAATGGTGGTGACCATGGCTACGCTTTTGCAACAAACTTTAACCCTGAAATTAATCTGCGTGAAGTTAGTTCAAATGGTAGATATTGGCAAAAAAACGGTGATGGAGTAGGGGAGTGGATAGAGACTAAACCTATGGAAATTATGATGAAGTGGGACTACCCAGAGATTGGTGTTAAAGATAGTTATCTGCTCTACCATGAAGAGATGGAGTCATTAGTTAAACACATTAAAGGGTTAAAGCGAATAAGATTTTTTATGACATTTGGTGAGAGCTACTTAACTCATATGAAGTGTTTGCAAAATGTTGGAATGCTTAGAATTGATGAAGTAGAACACAATGGAGTAAAAATTGTTCCAATGCAATTTTTAAAGACACTTCTTCCAGACCCTGCATCATTGGGTGAGAGAACAAAAGGTAAAACAAACATAGGAGTTGTTGCTGAGGGTTTAAAAGATGGGAAAAGAAAAAAAATCTACATCTATCAAGTAAAAGATCATGAAGAGTGCTACAAAGAGGTTAAGTCTCAAGGAGTCTCTTACACAACAGGAGTTCCAGCTATGATTGGTGCAAAACTGATGCTCGAGGGCAGATGGAGTATGAGTGGGACTATTAATATGGAACAGCTTGACCCAGATCCATTTATGGACGAGATGAATAAGCAAGGGCTACCTTGGAAAGTTGTTGAACTTTAAGTGAGTAGGTCAACTTCAGCTCTAATAATCGCTATATTATTACATTTAATAGTGCTACTAATTTTTGTAATTTTAGAGATGATGGCGTTGAAGTTATCGCCAAAAAAAGAGCCTGAAAAAAAAGAGCATAGAGTGAAAGTCTCTTTAAAAGAGCAACCAAAAGTAAAAAAAGAGGCTTTGGTTAAAAACAGTGAAAAACCAATAGAGCAAGCTATGCCTATGCCAAAAGGTGAACAGTTAAAAACTATTGTTAAAAAACCTCTTAAAAAGTATGAACCAGCATACTCACCAAAAGCACCAAAAAAAGTTAAGAAAAAACCTAAAACATCAAAACCAGCTTACAAAAAACCAAAAACTTCACCAGTTCCATCAAAAAAACCCTATGTTAAAGTAGATGATACACCAGACTTTTTGAAAAAACGTCCAATAAAAGAGAAGAGAGCTGTTCCACAAGCAAGTAGTGATTTATACTCTTTACTATCTCAACAAACAGACGTTGAAGATGAGACTACTCAAAGTAAATCTCCAATTAGAAAAAGCCAAATTACACAAGATATTAAAGAGATGTATGGCGATAAGTTTGGTGAATTGAGCGCTGGTGAACAAAAATATATTTTAGATAATCAAGAGATTATGAGACGTATTACACAGCGTATCTTAAATCGTGTTGGAAGTGTTAATATTCCAAGAGATTTTAGTGTTAATAGTAGCAATACTATTGAGTTTTACCTACATCCAAATGGCGATATTAGTGACATAAAGTTTATTGAAAAGAGTAAGTTCTATCTGTTAGATGAGACAACAAAAGAGACAATTGAGTACGCATATAGTCGTTATCCAAGACCAAAACAGAAAACATTAATACGCTATAAGGTTGGTTATTACCTTCAAGGCTATTAAATCTTTTAAATATATGGTAAAATAAAGCTTTTAGTAAAAGGATTAACTTGTCTTATATTGCGATGATTATTGTATTTTTTATTATGGCGCTTATTTTTGTTCGTCAAATTATGATTTATAAAGAGCCACTTAAAATTAATTATGCACCAATTTTAATAGCTTTGGGTGCTATTGGAACAGTTACTCATATTCTCTCAAATCCTACTAACGATAACTTTATTTTTATTTTTAGAGAGTCTTTACTCCCTCTTTTTGTTAGTTTTATTCTATTTATTATTATCTATATTATGGCACAAAATCAAGTTCGTGAGTTTGAAAAAGAGCATTTAAGTAGAGACTCATTTATGCTTGAAGAGTTCTCATACATTAAAGAGTATATCTCTGCATTAGAGAAGCGTATTATACTCTCAGCACAAAATATGGGGTCATCAAATGATGATGATATTCGTCAAATTTTTGAAAAAGATATAGATGGGTTAAATAAAATTCAAAACAATCAATCTGTTTTTCTTGCAAAGTTTGAACAAATAATGGAGCAACAGCAAAAATATGTAAAGCAGTTTGAAGAGTTTAGTAAGAGTGACTTTTTAGAGTTAGACCAAGTCATGCACAGACATATTGAGACAGTAAGACAAGACCAAATGTTTCACTTCAAAAAAATTGAGGAGATGGAGCATCTACAACCTAAAGAAGTAGCTACAACATCAGAGTTTAATCCAGAAGCACTAAATGGAGTAAAAGAGGATATTAGCAAACTCTCAAATAGTATGGATAAGTACTCTAAAAATGTAATGCACGAGATAACAAAAGGTTTAAGAGACACTCTTGGTGAGTTTGAGGGTCAATTCTCCATTTTAAGAACACACGCTAGAGGAATGGTAACAAACATTAAAGATAGCGAGGGTGTAATGAATGATATTAGATCTGAAAATGGAAAACTTTTAACAAAAATTGCATATACAACTTCTCACCTTGAAGAGGTAGAGAAAAGAAGTCGTGAGTTAGAGAAGATGTATGACCCAATTTCATCAATAATGCAAAGTGCAAATGATGTTAAAAATGAGTATATAAGAGCGCTAAAAAATGTTCACACACTCTCAGACAAGCTTAATGATGTAGATATAGAACACTACGAAGCAATACAATCAAATATTGATGCACTTTCACTAAAGTTATCGCAACAATTAGAGAGCTCATTAAAAGAGATGCAAGAGCATTTTCATATTGTAAGAAATAGCACACCACCCACAATGCAAGAGCTATCACAAAAAGGTGTTCAAACTACCCCATCACAAATTAAAGTACAACAAGCCTACACGCAAGAGTAGTTATTATCATTATATTTGATGTTTATGGCACTCAATTAAATTCCTTTTGTATCATAACGGTTGAGTTAAGTGACAAGGCGATATAACTCAGTAAAAATTTAATCTTTTATTCTAACTAACTTTACAAGATAGAAGCTCGAATAACCACAGTATAGCCTTGTTCGATTTCTACGATTTGTTATCTGAATTATCTAGTGATGCTGAATATTCTAAAGATTTTATATAATTTTCCATATATGTAAAATCTGGTTTATTGTTTTTACTAGGCAATTTTATGCTTATAGTTTTCATTCTTGTTTGACTACACTTTCTACCATAATTATATCTATATTGTTCAGTATTAATAATTGTTGTGAGAAACAAAGCAATATATCTATTTAATTTAAAATTTGGTATTAATTTTTCTACATGATCACTTGCAGAAAATGATAATTCTTGATATGAACAATACCCTAAAACAGCACTATCAACTGTCAAGATATTTCCTTTTTCTGTATAGTAATTATAAAAACCATCTATTCCATTATTTGTTGCTTGAGTTGTAACATATGGATATATTCCTTCCCCATAATCTTCAAGTTCCCATAAAGGTGTAGTTTTAGTACCCTTAATTTCAAATAAATCTGTTAACTTAAAATTCTGCCAATTATTTATATTTAGGTCGATACTCTCACTATTTAAGCTTTTTTTTGAAATAATATTTAATGTATCGTTATAAAAAATAGATAATTTACTCTTCATTTCATTAGATATATATTTTGGTATTAAAATGTCTTTTAATGTTTTATTTGCTTGTCGTCCATAATTATATCTATATTTATTTAGACTAATAATTTTGGCATAATACAACATTTCAATAATACTTAATTTTTCTCTTGGCAATAAAATATAAATATCTCTACCACTATAATACTCTAATGGTTGATAAAAAGTAGATAATACAGAGCCACCACCTGCAACAGATAATGTATGTGCTTGATTTGGCTCAATATCAATCTCTTTTTCTACAAATGCAGAAACTCCATTATTGTTTTCCGTTCTTGATACAAAAGGAATAGAATTATAATCTTTGTTTGTACACTTTAGCATATTAATTAATTCTAAATTTATCCCATATTGTACATCAAAAATATCAGATATCTTTACTAAGTCACTCATTGCTATTAACTTTATCAATAAGTTTATTTTTATGTAAAAATGTTACATAATTTAAAATTCCATCTTCAAAATTAATATTTTCAATATCTGAATAATCTGTTTCCATATACGCTTCCGCAACCCATTCCATATCAGCTGTAATTACTTTATTTACACTAAAACCTGCTTCATCTTTTTTATTTATAAAATTTGATAACCATTTTTTCTTTGTGTCTTCCCATAGTCCTAAGCCATCAAATCTCCCTTTACCTTTTCTTTTT
>JAYEGD010000310.1:0-6940 GCA_034658915.1 Campylobacterota bacterium
GTTTAATTAAATTTAGTGCTAAAAATAGATTTGTTTGGGAAGTAAAAGAGTTATCTTTGATTTTTAAAAGAGATTTGTTGATTTTATCCATTTTTTGATTTGTAACACTCTTTTTAACAAAATTTTTAAATGTATAGTTTTTACTTAAAACGTTTAAATAATCAAACTCAATATCAAAATTCATTTGGTTTTGTCTAAAGGTTGTAGTACATGTAGTAAAGACTTTAGCAAAATCTTTTGGTTCATATTTTCTGTAGTTTTCACTCAAATTTTCATCTAAAAGTAGCTCTATATATGAGCTGTTTTTCTCATTTTTAACTCTTTTGAAAAGCTCTTTTTTTTTGTCACTACTCAATTTTAAAAATTTAGATATTGAAAAACCATTCATAATACATGTAGCGTTTTGCTCATCCATCATATCATTAGGTTTTAATTTTTTACAATATGCGCTATATTTCACACTCGAATTATCACTCTTTTTTGCATACTCAAAAAATATTTTACTGTTATATTTATCTAGTTTTGAGTATGCATTTTCAGCGTTTGTGGGTGAAATATCTTGTTTAAGATATTGCCAGATGTAAAAATCTTTTGCTCTTGAAGTTGGGTATGAATCAAGCTGTTTGAGGGTAACTTGAGCGTAGAGCTCAAGAGTTAAAAAAGGTAGTACAAAGAGTAGTCTCATATTGAGTAAAATAGACTCATTAATACAATATCAATAATATTTAGTCCAACAACTAAAATTAGTGGGGCTAAATCTATCCCATTAAAGTTTGTTGGTATATAGCGTCTAAGTGCTGCATATGCAGGTTCAGTTAAACGATATAGTGTTTGTACAATAGGGTTGTATGGATCTGGTTTTACCCATGTTAAGAGTGCAGAAATAATTACAACCCAAATATACACCGTAATTAAAGAGTGGATAATTCCACCAATTCCCATCGCTAATGAATTCATTTTACTATCTCCTCTAGGTATTCTTTGATGCAATCATAAATCTCATTTAAGTCTGGTCCATCTTCTGCGTTTGTCAAAACTACTCTAATTGATTTTAGAAAATCATCGTTTTTTAAGCCACTTTCACTAATTAAATATTTTTTGAAAGAGTCATAATCTTTAAAAAATGGTGCTTTTTTTATTATATTTTGTAAAAGTTCTACACTTTTAGAGTACTCACCACAACTGCTACGCGATTTAAAAATAGGCTCAATTTTAGATTTTAACTCAACTGTTGTTGAATGCTCTTTTAAATAAAGTTTAGCTAGTTTGCCAATTTTTTCATCAGCAAAACCAACATAGCGAGATAGCTCTAAATCATCCATCATATTTAAGTGCGCTCTATTTAAAAGCTTTAATTTTTCAAGTTCAAAACTTACTGGTGAGTTTGAAATATTTTCAATATTAAACCACTCTATTGCCTCTTTTAGTGTGAAAATTTCAGTAGAAACCACATTCCCAATTGATAAAAGATAGTTAATAATTGCAGATGGTAAATAGCCCTCTTCAATTAACCATTTAACACTTATTAGTTCACCATTTGAAATAGTTGGTAAATGAGCATAAGTTACTCTCTTGTCATAACCTAGTGCAGAGCGAATAGCTATCTGTCTTGGTGTATCTCTTAAATACTCTTCATCGCGAATAACTAATGAGATATCTGCTAACATATCATCAATAGAAGAGGCAAAGTTGTATGTTGGAGTTTTCTCAGCACTCATAATTATGAAGCTATCTACACTATTTGGTGTAAAACTAAGCTTACCTTTTATTAAGTCATCTACTTCAATATTAAAATCTGGTTTTTTAATACGAATTGTAAATGGATTTACATTGTCAATAACATCTTGCGGCAAAAGATTACTACATGTACCATCGTAAAAGCACTCCTCATTTGCAACTTTTGCCTCTTTACATCTCTTTTGCAACACTTCATTACTGCAAAAACAGCTAAATGCATATTTTGATTGAAGAAGTTGAATAGCCATTCTTCTATGAATTTTTAAGTTATCACTTTGATAAACTACATTTGAGTACTCAATTCCAAAAAGGTCAAGATATGCCAATATCTCTTTATCTTTTTGAGCAATATTAGACTCACTATTACTATCTTCAATACGAACTAGAAGCTCTTCGTCTCTTTGCTTAGATAAAATGTAGTTAAAAAGTGCAACACGAAGATTGCCTATAGACAGATCTTTTGTTGAACTTGGTGAAAAACGTAACATCTATTTTCCTTATCTCTTATTCTGCAATCATTGGAATTAAAAAAGTAATGAAGTTATCGTGTGCTTCATATACAATTCCTATATCTTTTGAGTCGTGAGCGCATCTGTGAAGCAGTGTAAATTCAATGTTATCACAATATATTTCCAAAGAGAAAAGTGTATATTTTTTTGAACCAATCTTAAGATGTTCACCAATTTTAAAAAATAGTCTTGTCTTAATTGTTTTTGCATTTAACATAGATGAATATACTCTATTGAGCAGTTTTACAAACTTAGAGATTTCAACTCTTACATCTGGTAAAGATGGGTCAAAATCTTTAATAAACTCTACGTTTGAGTTTATAGAGTTTGAGCTGATACATAGGTCTATCAGGGTGTAAATATTTACCATTTCACCACTTTTAGTGCTTGAAACAAATGAGACGTTTGGCTTTTGGTAGAATTTTATTCCTACACTATCTTCATCTTCATAGCCAACACTAATAGAGTAAAACTTATAGCGTCCAAACTCTAAATCAATAAAAGTGTGTTTAAAACCAAAAGTTGCCGCGGCGTATGTAATTGCAATGTCATAGAGTATATCTTTACTTACATAACCCAATAGAAACTGTGCTTCTTGATTTATCGTTACAATTTTTTTATCATTACCAAAAATAATAAATGGATTGTAATCATACTCAATCCATTTTTGCTCAATCGTCATATTTGAATTAATCTTCTATATAGTTTTTAAGTTTACGTCCAACTTTTGGATGTTTTAATTTTTTAATAGCACTTGATTCAATCTGTCTAACACGCTCACGTGTTACACTCAACTCTTTTCCAATCTCCTCAAGAGTTCTATCACTCTCATCATCCATAATTCCAAAACGCATTTTTATTACAGCTTTTTCACGCTCATTTAACTGCTCTAAAACAGACTCAATTTGTGCTTTCAAGTCATCTTTTAGTATAGCATCAGATGGTGAAAGTGAAGTTTTATCCTCAATGAAATCTCCAAAACGTCCATCCTCTTCACTACCAATTGGTGCTTCTAAAGAGATTGGCTCTTTTGTAATTTTAATTACATTTTTCACTTTTTCAACACTTAGTCCTACCTCTTCAGCAATTGTGTCCATATCTGGCTCTTTACCATGCTCTTGTAGATACTTACGCATTATCTTATTAATTCTATTAATAGTTTCAATCATATGAATTGGAATTCTAATTGTTCTTGCTTGATCCGCAATTGCACGAGAAATTGCTTGACGAATCCACCATGTAGCGTATGTTGAAAATTTATAACCTTTTTGGTACTCAAATTTATCAACTGCTTTCATTAGTCCTATATTTCCCTCTTGAATTAGGTCTAAAAATGGTAATCCTCTATTTGTATAGCGTTTTGCAATAGAGACAACTAGCCTCAAGTTACTCTTAGCCATTCTAGTTTTTGAAACTTCAGAAATAAACTTACCACGTTTAATTTGCTCTAAAATATCATTTAGTTTTTCTGGCTCCATATCGAAACTATCTTTTGAAGCCTCTTTTGTCTGTATAAGCTTTTTAATCTCTACATAAGTACTAACCATTGTAGCTTCTGGAACCATTGCCGCAATATCATCTTTTGTTAAGTCAGCAATTTGTGAAAGTAAATTTTCATGATTTTTTTTCAAAATATCATTAAATAGTGGGAGTTTATACTCTAACCTTTTTAACTCTCTATCAAAACCATCATCACTTTTTAGTGCTGTCTCCATTGACTTAACTAATTCATTAATTAGTTTTGAAGTTGGTCCTAAGTCTAAAAGTCTATCTTTTAAGACGTTCTTTTTGAAGCTAACAACCAAAAAGTAGTGAACAAACTCTTCACTTAAATCACTACTATCTTCAGATATTGGCTCTTCTTTATCTTGAGACTTTACCCAATCATTTTTTGCTTTTTCTAGTAGCTTAAAACTTGCGACTACTTTATCAACACGTTTTTTATCTTTTGCATTTAATTTTGCACTCTCATCAGACTTCGATTCTACAGCTTCTACATCTATATCTAAGTCGCCATCAGTAGTCGTTTTTTCATTCTCACTACTACTCTCTTCTTCATCATCAAAGCTTTTAAATAGCTCTTTTACACGACGTTCTCTATTAATTAAAGGCTCTTTGTAGTCTAAAATGAAGTCTATCAAATAAGGAACAGAACAGATAGCATCAATAATTATGCTCTCTCCTCCCTCAATTTGTTTAGATATTGTTATCTCCTCTTCTTTAGTAAGAAGTTGAATTTGCCCCATCTCTCTTAGATACATTCTAACCGGTGAGTCTGATCGTGACCACTCTAGCAACTCATGCTCTTTTAAAATGTCAAACTCTTCAGAGTCTGCATTTGCTATTAATTTTTTTTGAGCTTCACGTCTTTGTGCTGCTTCTTCATCATTTAATTTTTTAGCCTCTTCTGAAGCTGTAAATATGCAAACCTTATACTTCTTTGATAGCTTTAAAATGTTTTTTGCTTGCGCTAATGTTGGCTGTTTCTCAAAGAGAGATACGATATCTTCGAATGTAACACATTCGCCTTTAGTCTGTTCACTAAAAAACGTATCTATTTTTTGTGTAAGCTCTTTTGCAGTCATTGATTTCCCTATGTTGTGAGAGTTAATTCACTATTGTGAATTAAAGAAATCGGATTATACCCAAATTTATTAATAGAAACATTAAATTAATCAGAAAAATTCAGACAACTAAAGCATCAAAAAATGATTTGCACTCTTTATCTCATATAGGGTTGCATAGTCTAAAAAAATATCTTTTACATCTTTACATGTAGTTATTTTATCTGAGCATGAGTAATAGACTTCAATATCTACGCCTCTTCTTTCTAGCTCTTGCAAATCATTTTTACTATACTCATAGTAAAGAAGCTCTCTTAACTCATCTTCATTGTGAGCAGATAATAAAATATCCTCATCATACGGTTGTGGTGAGTATGAGTTTATTCTAAAATTTTGTACATATAGTGCGCTATTTGCATTGTAAAGTTTCAGTTGTAGTTTTTTAAACTTTTCACTTCTATTTTGAAAAATTGCTGGTGAAAAAAGTTGTAATTTATCTACTCTTGAAGTTGAATTTAGTGCTTTATTTAGTGCTTTTTGAGCGCCATAACTAAAACCACAAATAGAAAACTCACTCTTATCAATAAACTCTTCAAACAAATACTGCTCATCTCTACATGTAAAGCCACTAAAGTATTTCACTGTTCAGTCACACTCAACTTCTTAATTTCATTTTTTGTAATTTTTTCATGAACTAATAGATGTTGATAGACTGCATCTACTTCTACATGTAGAGAGTTAATTAATCTTTTAGTCTCATCATAATAGAAGTTCATTTTTCTTTTTTTCTCTTCATCTGAAGAGGTTAAACCCTCTCCCATTGCATATTTATCGCACATACTATAAATAAACTCTTTTGCTTGTGCTATGTCATCTTCTACATTTGTTGCGTGTTCTCTGAAATACTCATCACAAGAGAGCATTCCACAAAGTGAGAGTTTAATTCTCTCTTCAATTTCATGTTTTAGTAGTGGAGCAGAAATAGGTGGCTTAATACTCTCTTGAGAGAGCGCTATTTTTTCAAAGTTCATATCAAAGTATGTGGCTACTACACCTTTTGCAGCTTGATATCTACAGATGTAATTTTTCTCTTCTTGTGTTAAAATTGCTACTTTTTTCTTGCCATATATTACTTTATCTTTTACACTTAAAAAATGCTCATGTGTCACTTTTTCATCATTTAACCTAAGTGCATATAGAGCAGCTTCATTGACAAGTGTTGCAATTGACGCACCATTAAATCCAACACAAATTTTTGCAATCTCTTTTACATCCACACTATGAGGAATTTTATCAATATACTTTGCTACAATTGCCTCACGCTCACTTGGAGTTGGTAGCTCTACAAAAATTCTTCTATCAAAACGTCCACTTCTAAGAAGTGCTGAGTCTAAAACCTCTATTTTATTTGTTGCAGCGATTACTATTATGTTGCTACTATCTTCAAAACCATCCATCTGGGTGAGAAGTTGATTAAGTGTTGCTTCACGCTCTTCATTTGCACTATTATCACGTTTTTTACCAACCGCATCTATCTCATCAATGAAGATTATTGCTGGAGAGTTTTTCTTTGCTTCACTAAAAAGCTCACTTACTCTTTTTGCACCCATTCCAACATAAACTTGAACAAATGAAGCTCCACTTTGGTAGTAGTATGGAACATTTGCAGCAGAAGCAACAGCTTTTGCAATCATAGTCTTTCCAACACCAGGAGGTCCAATTAGTAGTACTCCACGTGGAAGTCTTACTCCAAAGTCATTGTATTTCTTTGGATTTTTTAAAAAGTCAATAATCTCCTCTAGCTCCACTTTTACATCACTTATTCCACCAATATCATCAAATGTTACATCAGACATTACGGGAATTAAAGAGTCATTAATTGGCTCAGTTGGTGCTAAGTATGACTCTTTAGTTTTTAGTGGTAGTGTAGTTGCTCTTTTTTGCCATAATCTAAAAATTAAAGAGCCAATTCCAATTGTTAAAATACCTAAAACAAGGTACAAAATAATATTGCTACTACTATCTATTTCAACACTAACATTAGTAAACATTTTTGGAGTTACTTGGGATGTCGCTATTTTGTACTTATTATCAGATGTAATTAAAAATACAAACTCATCTGAAGCAATA
>JAYEGD010000311.1:0-6892 GCA_034658915.1 Campylobacterota bacterium
CTATAACAAAGGTGTTGCATTCTCTATGTTTGCCTTTTTACAAGAGTGGTTAAAATGGATTCAAATTGCCATATTAGTAGCTGTTTTTGTCTATGTAATAAGATTGAACAGGTCATATTTTAGTGTTCCTATAGGACTGCTTTTAGGTGCAGGCGCATCAAATATTTACGATAGATTTGCACATGGTGGCGTGGTAGATATGGTCTATTGGCACTGTGGTTTTGACTTTGCTGTCTTTAATGGCGCTGATGTAATCATAGATTTGGCAGTAGTTTGGATTGTAATTTTAAACTATAAAAAGGGGTGATGGAATAGTTTTTGCTTTAATATAGTAATTAACTCTATTAGGTATGCTATATTATGAATAAATTAATCTCTTTTTTATTGCTTGTAACTGCCACATCCTACCCCCTCATAGCTGCATACAACCCATTTTTTGATGAAAATACAGAGCAAAAAAAGCCTCTACATGTAGTCAAAAAAGAGCGTGTTATAGAGACTAAAGAGGTTTTTCAAACTATCTATTTTGGTTTTATTGAGACAGAGTTAAAAAAATTGGCACTTATTGAATTTAATAAAAAACATATTGTAGTAAAAGAGGGCGACAAAGTTTTCACAAAAAAAAATGAGCTTACAATTAGTGAAATTAATAGTAACTATTTGATTTTAAAAGATAAGAGCGGTAGAGTGCAACAAATTTATTTCTCTGGTAAAAAAGACAATAGTTGGAGAAACAATATTTACAACCGTGTTAATGGTGTAAATGGAGTGAACCAATAATGAAATTTTTTCTACCTTTTTTGGCTATTGTGCTTACTTTTAGCTCCTGTTCTAAAACTGCTAAAAAAGAGGTGCTAAAAGAGGAGTTTAAAAGACCATCTTCAAAACCAATTCCACAAAAAGAGGCTATTCAAGTAGTACATGTAAAGGCTCAAGATTTTTTTATTGACTCTACTAAAATACCTAAAAATACAGCTATTAAACAGGTTAAAATTATTGGTGCATCAATGGTTGATGTCATCTCTTTATTAACAGAAGCAACTGGTGAGAGTATTGTATTTCAACTTCAATCTGAAGTAACATCTGTTGGTGAAATTGCAGCAGTTGATGGAGCTTTGGGACTTAACCAAAATGCAAGAAACTATGGAGTTAACGGTTACAATAATGGCTATAATAATATAATAAATGGCAATGAGACACTGTCTGGTTCTAGGTTGCTAACAGACTCTAATGTTTATGTCTCTGCTTCAAACATTAGTATTGGCAGATTTTTACAGCGCTCTGTGGGAGATAAGATGAGTATCTCTTACTCTGATGATACTTACTATTTAGGTTTTACTAGAACAGTAACTCTAAAAATTCCATCTATTTCAACGCTAGGGGATAGTTTAAAAGATTCTTTAAGAACCATGGGAGCTGCGAATATTGTTTATGACAAAGTTACATCTTCTATTACTTTTACAGCTCGTCAAAAAGAGTACAAATCTATTATGCAATATTTGGATATTTTACGAAAAAACATCTATGTAATAGAGTATGAGATGGAAATTTATAGTGTAGATTTGAAAGACAACTTCTCTTTAGGGATAGATTGGAGTGTAATGCCAAAAGCTCTCTCAAACTCCGTTGGCTTAGTTGTGAAAAGTGCGGCTTCTGCTGGAGCAGTTGGAGCAACTGCTCTGCCATACCAAATTGGTGTTGTGGCATCTACAAATCATTATGATGCATCAGCTATGGTTAATGCACTTGACTATTTTGGAAAAGTAGAGTCTATTCAAAGACCAACACTTTTAGGACTTGCAGGAACAGACGTAAAATTAAAAGATGGTGTTGAAGAGTCTTACATTAAAGAGATTCAAACAACTACAATTCCAAATAGTGGGTTTCAAACTTCAACTGTCAATGCAACAGCGCTTAGTGGATTAGACATAACACTCAACTCAAACATAATGGATGGCACAGTTGTAACAAGCATAGCTTTGAAAATTGACGACATTGTAGGCTATACAGATTTTCAAGTAGATGGCAACAAGTATTACCAACCAAAAGTAAGCACTAAAGAAGTAACAAACATAATGAGAGTTCAACCCGGTGTGCCTATTATTATATCTGGGCTTTTTAGAAAAAAATCTGACAAAGGGCATTCGGGAATTCCTGGAACAGATGGAACTATTTTAAATAATGTTGCAGGAACAGACTATAGTTCTCAAAAGAAGAGTGAAATGGTTATTGTTGTAACTCCTAGACTCATTAAGTATGTGATGGACTAAATGGCAATATTTTCAGCAGGGTGCATTGAAAAGAGTGACGACTTACGAACCATTCGTCAAGAGGTTTACCGCCTTGCTCGTCATGACTTAGACTCACCATCTATTAAAATTTCTGCACGTCGTCATCATAGTTGCATTAATTACATTGCATTCTTACCAAAAGAGAGACTGGTTCAAGAGAACATTTTAAGAGCAGTCTCACAAAGTGATGATAGAGTGGTAGTAATGTTTGAGTTGGATTACAAACATGTTGGTGTTGTGTGTGAGTACCAAAGAATAATAGATTATATCTTAGATAAACCAGAAGAGTTTGCACGTGAGAGAGGCTATAAAACGAAGTTTGTAGATAACAGCGATGGTGCAAAACTTTTAATGCTAAATTTGACAAAAGATAGTCGCGAAGCAAAAGCGGCATTTGGTTCACTTGCATTTGTAATTTTTTTAACTAGTGTAATCTTCTATGTAGGCTATCAGCATCTATTGAACATTCCAATTAACAAAGGAAACCAAAAAGAGTTACAAGTTGAGTATGAAAAAATGGTCAAAAATGAGTTTTCACGCTCTGCTAAAATGGTACATAAAGTAGATACCGTTAAAGTGTTAGACGATGTCGAGTCGCTCACAAAAATTACGAAATCATATTTAAGAAACATAACATACAAAAATGCTCAATTTTGTGTAAGTGTAAAAACTCCACACCTTGCAAAATTCAGCGAACTGCTTCCAAGAAATACCAAAATTAAAGATATGGACTATGATAAAAACATAGTAAATTACTGTTATGAAAAAATATAACCTTGTAGCTCTTTTTATACTTGTTTTAATTACAATATCTCTTAGCTCATATTTTTACTTTTTAGACATTGTATATAAAGACAAAGTAGTAAAAAGCGATGTTCAAGCACTCTATAAACTAAGAGAAAACATTAAAAAACCTATTGTTCTTTATGCAAACACAAAAGTTTTAAAAGAGAAAAATGAGGAGTATGAGGAGATAATAAGAGATTTAAACTTAGATGCTACTTCAAAAGTAGATGACAAATCTCTTAAAATTAGTGGAGGACTTCATAACACTTACTCATATATTTTAATGAAAAAACTACTAAATATAATTAAAAATGATGATGTAAAAGTAGTTAATATCTGCATTGGGAGTGGTTGTACACATGAGCCGTATGGATTTTCTTTTGTTTTTAGACCTTATGTATTAACTTTTCAATAATGTAGCCGATTTTTCTGATAGTAAACTTTACACAGAAAGGATTCACATGTTAAAAAGTTACTCAGGGATGAGAAGAGGTCTCTCTTTAGTTGAGATGATGATTGCGGTTATTTTATTCGGAGTTATTAGTATTATTGGGTACTAAATATAGCACTAATTTTTACGATACAACACTTACTGCTAAAAAAGCTAGGGTTGCCTCATTAATTGAACAAGGTACACAGCTCTCAAATGCTTACGATATCTACACTATTCAAACAGGTGCTGCGCCAACTGCACTAGGTGATTTGAGTGATGTAGCTGTTAAAATATTGACTCAAACACCAACACCAATTACTGAAATGGGAACAACTTGGGCATACTCAACAGCTGCTGATTTGGCATCTGGGCAAAATGGTGCAGTAGCAGGTGGTAGTGATACGGTCTATTATTTTGATTTATCAGCAAGTAGTGCTGATTATGCAGAATATTGTGCCATTGTAAATAATATGGTTGATGGTACTACATCATTAGATACTCTACTGTTTCCAAGTACTACTTACTATAAAACAGGTAATTATTCAAAGTTGTATTGTGTTGGTACTGATGCTGGTGGAACTGGTACAGGTCCTTTTAGAGTTATGTTTGTTAAATAAACACTGATATTTGAAAAAAGCTTTCACACTAATAGAACTCCTATTAACCATAACACTTACAAGTGTTATGGCAGTTCTATTTGTTAGCTACTACAACTTCAACACTCTCACAAAACTAAACATTGAAACACAACTAAATTCACAAATAAACCTTATAAGTGCAACAATTTTTCAATGTAAAAATTTAAGCAATCAATTTCCTGTAATTGACGCTAATACACCTCTACATGTAGAGAGTGCATTGAACACTTTAGAGTGCAACACATCAACTCCATATGAGCTAGATGGAGGAAACGGTGGCTTCATTCCAAAAGAGCTAAATGGTTTCTCAACATGGGAAGCTTTACAAAATGCAGATGAGTTTTACATCTGCACAACTGCAACAACTCTAAACTCACTACAAGATGAGGTTTTAAAAGATTTAAATACAACATACTCAACTACGCAATATGAGTATAGCAACGGTAAAATGAAGTTCTATCTCTCTAGGTGAATTTTAAGCATATATCACATATAATATACAAATGAATAAAATTGTAGTTGATACTAATGTGTTTTTATCGGCTCTCTTTTCAAATAGAGGGTCATCATTTAAGTTGTTAGAGCTTTTAATATCAAATGCTCAAAATAACAGGTTCTATAGTGTTGTTTCGGTTCCTTTGGTTTTAGAGTTTGAGGAAGTTTTATTACGTCCAAAAAATAGGCTAAAATATGAGTACTTTTCAAATGATGATATTAAAGCAATTATTTATGATTTTATAGCTATTTCTCACAAAACAAAACTTCATTTTTTATGGAGACCATTTTTAAAAGACTCCTTTGATGATAAAGTTTTAGAAACAGCAATAAATGGTGGTGCATCTACAATTATTACATACAATATAAAAGATTTTGTTGGAGTTAAAGAGAAATTTAATATTGATATTTTGACACCAGCACAGTTTTTACAAAAAGGAGTTTTATTATGAATATTGCACTTCGTGTTCCTGATTCTTTGGGAATAAATTTAAAAACATTCTCAAAAAAGGAGAATGTATCTATGAATCAATTTATTGCTACTGCAATAGCTGAAAAAATGTCATCTCTTCAAACTTATGACTACCTTGAAGAAAAGTCAAAAGAGGGAAGTTGTTCACATTTCAAAAGTATGCTTAAAAAAGTCCCATCAAGAGATGTGTTAATAGAAGAAGATAGTATAAAATAGTATGAAACTAAAAGAGATTTTAACTCCTACTCAAATTGATGTTTGTAAAAAAAGAGCAGTACTATTACCAAAAAATGGGTGTTAAGAAAAACATCTTAAATATTGCGATTGAGCATAATTTTGTAAAGAAAAAAGAGCAGTTAAAATTTCAAAATATTGACATTATTAAAGAGTTTGAATTTTGTGTCTTTAGTGAAACAAGAGACAAACTCTACATTGGTAGAAAAGAGCTTTTAGGTGAAGTTACTCTTGCTATTTTAGAAAAAAGAGTAAAAAAAGAGGTCGTTCAAAAGAGTATTCCTGTTCGTGAATTTGAGAGAAAATTCAAGCAACAGCTTTTAGTTGATGACAAAGATATTGAAAAGAGCATTAAACAGTTTAACGCTTATGAAGCAACAGATAGCGATGTATTGGAAATTTTTAATATGGTGCTAGAAGATGCTTCTCAAAGAGATGTAAGCGACATTCACATCAATAGTTACAAAGAGTTTTCGTGGTTACGTTACAGAACAGATGGAGTTGTAGATGCAAAGTTTTTAATTAACTCTGAACTCTCCTCTAGGTTTTCAACCATTATTAAAGAGCAATCTTCACTTGACTTAATTAACACAACCATTCCTCAAAGTGGAAGCTTTTCCAAAACTTTTAACAAAATGCTTATAGACTTTCGTGTAGAGATTGCACCAGCACAATATGGCGAAAATGTTGTTATTCGTCTGCTTAATAAATCAAGTAGCTACAAAGATTTAAAAGCAATTTTTCCTAAAAATCATAAAATGTATGAACACATAAACTACTATGCAAATGAGAAAAATGGTTTTTTCTTGTTAGTAGGACCAACAGGAAGTGGAAAAACAACAACCCTAAATGCCATGATTACCCAGCGTCAAAGAGTTAATGAGATAATCTACTCCATAGAAGACCCAATTGAGTACAAAATAGATTTCATAACACAATATGAGGTTAAAGAGGAGTTGGGTTTCACGTTTGCAACTGCTATGAAGTCAGTTATGAGACAAGACCCAGACGTTATTATGATTGGGGAGATGAGAGATAAACAGAGCATTGAGAGCGCACTAAAAGCATCACATAGTGGGCATATGGTTTTTTCAACACTTCACGCTTCAAATGCGCTTATGGCAATTCAAAGAATTAAAGATGAAGATGGAGACTTGTTTGTATTAGCTTACTCTCTTAGTGGCGTAATTGCACAGAGACTTATTCCTAAGTTGTGTACATGTAAAGTGAAATCTACTTCAAATGAGGAGCAAACTTTTTTTAATACTAAGCATTTAGGTTATGAAAAAAAAGGGTGTTCAAAGTGTAATTTTAGTGGTTTCAAAGGACGTACACTTTTATGTGATATGCTCTTTATCCCACACGATATGAGCATAAGAGGTACATTTTATGAGGCTCTCAAGAGTGGAAATATCTTAAATATCTGGGATAGATTAATTACTTTTAACTACTATGAGTCTGCTACTTATCTATATGAGAGTGGTCTATGTGATGCTCAAACACTTCAAAAAGAGCTGTTATCGTTAGGCTATGTAGATGGTTG
>JAYEGD010000312.1:0-6880 GCA_034658915.1 Campylobacterota bacterium
AACAGTGTTTAATAGCTGCAAACTTACTCTATTTTTTGAAAAAATTACAAAAAATAGCTCTCCATCGATATTGTCTTGAATTTTTCTCATAGCAGGGTCAACTAAAATTGCACTCCCCATCTCTGAGAGTTCTATTAATAGCACATTTTTTGGTCTATAATACACTTTTGAGTTGAACATATTCATAGTTTTCTCTATTAAAGTACCTAAAAAACACAATGGCACACCTGCGTAATAATCCACATTTCTCATCAAATCAACATTCACTTATCTATACTCCTTTTTTACTTATCATCCAAAAATATGCCCCTGGTAGCGAAGAGACAATTAAAACTAAACCATACAAAATAGATATTGCTAACACTTCACTCTTTGCCGCTCCAACAAGCAGTAAAATCCCAACCATTGCACTCTCTCTAACTCCCCATCCTGCTAATGATATAGGTACAATAGTTAGTAAAAAAATCGGTGGTATTGCGACTAAAAAAACATCTAAGTCCAGCTTTAAGTGAACACTCAATGCTAGTGCATAGACTGCTAAAATTGAGAATACATGTACAACCATAGAGATACTCAGATGAGCTATTAAAACTCTTTTTGAGCTATAAAGAGAGTTTAATCTTTTTGATAGTCTATAAAATAGATCAGATATTTGAAATCTTTGTAAAAAATGCAACCTTTTTAAATTCATAAGCACAATAAAACCAGCAATTGCACCCATTGTAACCATATTAATGAGTTGAAAGAGCCACACAGGAAAGAGTCCATAAAATACCAGATTTGCAATTAAATTCAGAACAACAAGTCCAACAAGTCCTATGACTCTATCTACGAAAATGCCATAAAATGCCTCTTTTTTACTGTAACCATGCTGACCTAACTCAATCACACGAATAGCATCTCCACCAATAGAAGATGGTAAAAGCTGATTAAAAAACGAGCCTTTAAAGTAACTTTGAACATAAAAAGAGACACTCTCTTTAAACTCCAACAGTTTCATAATAAGTCGCCATCTGTATGCAGCTAGATATGTACTAGCAAGTTGTGACAATAGAGCTAAAAAGATGTAAAAAAGAGTTGCATCTTCTATTGTTTTTAAAACAGTCTCAATATCTATATATGTAAACAAAATATAGAAAATAATTAGCGTTATAATAGTTTTAATAATAGTTTTCATCAGTATCTTTAATATTTTTACTAATATTTTATCATTTTCATTATTAATATCTGTTAAACAACTATTAATCACTATTTCTCTACTATTTCACACTCAAAAGGTTTCAGATGTTTAAAATTGAAAATATTAAGAAAATTGAACTTTACTATAGTGGTAGTAACATCTCTATTATTGCCTCAATGAGCGCTATATACACCTACTTAATGAGATTAGAGAAGAGTGTTATATTTAATCTTAACAAAGAGCCTCCTTTCAAGTTAGCAAACTGTTTACCTTGGTATGATAAAATAAGAGAGGTTAAAAACTCAAAACATGAACAAATTATCAATTTTGATACATTTAATGATTTAGCGCTTGTAGAGTATGTTTATGAGCTTGTAAATAGTAGTGAATTTAAAATAAATGAAAAAATTGCTACATCACTACATGTAGCTTTAAGTGTTGCACTAGATAGCTTTCAAAGCATAGAGTGTAAGCAGAGACATTTAGAGATGGCTGCATCACTTTTGAGCTTCAATGCATCTACATGTAGTGAAGAGATATTTAGAAGTGATGCTCTTTCATTTAGCAGAGCTTATGGATATGCGCTTCAAAATATGCAGCTTTTAAACAGTGCAACTGTTGCATACTGTAAATTTGAAGATTTAGAAAATTTTGCAATTGATGAAAATAGTGTAAAAAATATCTGCAAAAAGCTTCTACATGTAGTACATGTAAAAGAGTCAATAGTAGAGTACAGAGTAAAAAACAAGCAAAAAAGAGTCTGTTTCAATATTTATGGAACACATTATGCTTATAGTACTTATAGTACTGCTAAATCAAATCAAACCCCCAAGGATAACAGTTGAGACAAAAGAGTAAACTTCCAACAATAATTTTTTTCTTGCTATTTATAGCAACAGTAACAGGGGTAGTCTTTGTACTAAACTCTGCAACATTTGAGCAGCAAAAACCACAAATCAAACTTCCTAGTGGTGAGTTCATTAACCTCTCTAACCCTCTTAAAGTAAGCATTAGTGACCCAAGTCTAATTAAAGAGTATAGAGTCGAAGTTAATAGCGGAGGTGAAAAAATTGTTTTATCTAATGAGATACTTATGAAACATTTACAAAACATTGAACTCTCACTGAAACTTCCACGCTCACTATACCGCTCTAAAAGTAACAAACTTACTCTAAGCGTTTATGCAAAAGATGCAAGTAAATGGAACTTTTTTGATGGAAACAGTGCCATAGTACAAAAACATTTCACAATTGATAAAAAACGCCCAACTGTCTCTATTATCTCTAACTCATACAAGATTAGAAAAGGTGGCAGTGCTTTAGTCATTTTCAGTGCTAAAGATGACAACTTACGTTCACTCTACATAGATACAAATTTTGGCAAAAAATTCAAGCCACAACCATTTTACAAAAATGGTTATTATGTCTCTTTGCTCGCTTGGCCTGTTACACAAAAAAATTTTAAAGCAACTATTGTAGCAACTGATAAAGCTGGCAATGTTACTAAAAAATCTATACCATTTTATCTGAAAGATAAATTTTACAAAGTCTCTAAAATAAAACTGAGTAACAACTTTTTAGATGGAAAAATTGCTGAATTAGCAGAAGAGTTTGAAGAGACACAAGGTATTGAGGGAAAAATTAAAAAGTTTAAAATAATAAATGAAGATGTCCGTAAAAAAAATGAAGATATGATACATAAAATCACTTCAAAAGTCTCAAATAAAAGAGTTAGTGATTTTCATTTAAACAAGCTCTACCCACTAAAAAATGCAGCTGTAGTTGCTAGCTTCGGTGATCATAGAAAATATTTTTATAATGGAAAGCAAGTAAGTTCATCAAACCATTTAGGACTAGATTTGGCAAGTGTTTCTCATGGTGCAATAAAAACACAAAACAGTGCTAATGTAGTATATTCAGACTACAACGGCTTATATGGAAATATGCCAATACTATATCATGGTTTAGGACTCTATACACTTTATGGACACTGCTCAAGCTCTGATGTTCAAGAAGGTGATAGTGTTCACAAAGGCTCCAAAATAGCAAATACTGGAAAAAGTGGTTACGCCATGGGAGACCACCTTCACTTTGGTGTATTGGTACAGGGTATTGAAGTGCGTCCTGAAGAGTGGATGGATAGTGACTGGATGAAAGCTAATGTTAAAGATGTCATGAACAGTGCTAAAAAAATTATTGATAGAAAATAGGAGTACATTATGAAACAGACAACTATTGCTAAAGCTGTTGAGCTAGTAGGAATTGGACTTCATAAAGGCTCACCTGTAAAATTGAGGCTAGAGCCACTAGAAGATAATAGTGGAATTGTGTTTTATAGAAGTGATGTAAGAGTAAGTATTCCATTAATTCCACAAAATGTAGTAGATACTCAAATGGCAACAGTTATTGGCAAAAACTCTCATGTAATATCTACAATTGAGCATCTTCTATCTGCTGTTTATGCTTATGGTATTGATAATTTAAGAGTAGTTGTAGATGCTGATGAAATTCCAATCATGGATGGTAGTAGTGCTAGTTTTTGTATTTTACTAGATGAAGCGGGAATTAAAACTCTACAATCTCCTAAAAAAATAATGGTAATAAAAGAGGAAGTAGAGGTAAAAGATGGAGATAAGTATGTAAAACTTATACCATCAGATGACCTCACTTATGACTTTAAAATTAAGTTTGATCACCCTGTAATTGATGAGCAGAGCTTTACACTAGATTTTACAAAACAAAACTACAAAGATTTAGTCTCACGCGCTAGAACATTTGGCTTTTTACATGAGGTGCAATATTTACGTTCAAAAGGTTTAGCACTAGGTGGAAGCTTAGACAATGCAATTGTTTTGGATGACAAAAAGATTTTAAATGCAGAGGGTCTTCGTTTTAATGATGAGTTTGTAAAACACAAAATACTAGATGCCATAGGCGATATGAGCCTACTTGGTATGAACTTTATAGGTCACTATGAGTCATTCGCAGGAAGTCACGATTTAAACCATAAACTTACCCTCGCACTCTTGAGGGCCCCAGACTCTTATGAGGTTGTCGAAGTTGCACAAGAGGTACAAAAGGTTATGGCTAAAGCGTATGCATAGCGTTGTAGTTGTTGCACTTAGCACACCTATACATGTAGGTGTATATGATGAGAATAACTCTTTAATTGAAACAACTATATCTAAGGAGAAAAGTTCTGAAATTTTAGCAACTATATTTGAAAAATTGTTACTTAAATATGAGTTCAAATCTATTGTTTATGCTAATGGACCAGGTAGTTTTATGGCAATTAAAGTAAGCTATATTTTTTTAAAAACTCTTAGTATTGTGAAGAATATTCCATTTTTTGCAACTGATGCTTTCTATTTCAATAAAAACAGACCAATAAAAGCAGTTGGAAAGCTATATTTTGTTAAAACTCTAAATAAGATTACCACACAACCAATAGATAATGTTGAACCATCTGTTTTTGAGCTACCAAAAAAGATAAATTTTGATGACTTTACAACAGAGACTCTACCTTTTTACGGAATTTCGGCTATTGGTAATTAAAGGAGTTACTTGACAATAAGTGTACCAGCAACAAGTGCTAATTTAGGTCCAGGTTTTGATACACTTGGCTTAGCACTTAATTTAAGAAATAGTGTTGAGTTAAAACCATCAAGATTTTTTAGTCTAGCAATAAAAGGCGAGGGAGAGAATAATCCTAAACTTCGTGGAAACAACCTTTTTGTTAGCATATTCAATGAACACTACTCACAATTAACTAAAACAAAGCAAGATTTTAAATTTACATTCCACAACCAAATTCCAATGTCAAGAGGATTGGGTAGCTCATCTGCTGTAATCGTTAGTGCTATTGCATCTGCATATGAAGCTGCTGGTGTAAGAGTCTCCAAAAGAAGAACACTTAACAATGCACTAATTCACGAATCTCATCCTGACAATATCACTCCAGCAGTTATGGGTGGCTTTAACACTGCAATTGTAGAAAAAAACAAGGTTTTTTCACAAAAGAAGCATCTTCCATCATATATAAAAGCTGTTGTTGTTATTCCAGACAAGCCAATATCTACTGCAAAATCACGTCTGACTCTACCAAAGTCATACTCTAAAGAGAATGCAGTTTTTAATCTATCTCACTCATCACTAACTACTGCTGCTTTTATGAATGAAGATTGGGAGATGTTAAAAATTGCATCACAAGATAGATTTCACCAAAAAGTAAGAATGAAATTTTTACCAGAACTATTTAGTGTTCAAAAAATTGCTTATGAGAGTGGTGCACTTATGAGTACACTTTCAGGCAGTGGATCTACATTCTTTTCAATGGTCTATGACAGTGATGCACCAGCACTTGCAAATAGATTGCGTCAAAAATTCTCATCATTTGAGGTTAAAATATTAGATTTTGACAATGATGGATTAATTATTGATAGATAATAAAGAAACTTTTAGCTATAATAGCGCCAAATTTTATAAGCCTAATCGAATGTGTATTAGCTGCAGAGAAAAGTTTGAACAAAAAAACTTACTTCGCTTACAGTGTATAGACGCAAATGTCGTTAGCTACACAAGTCAAGGAAGAAGTTTTTATCTATGCGTTAATTGCATAGATAAGAAACAGACCCTCAAAGCACTTTCACGTCAATGTAGATCGGGTACATCAGCAAAGTTTATGAGTCAAATTAAGGAGATTATCGCGAATGTCAGATAAAGTAAGAGTCCACGAAGTAGCTAAAGAGCTAGGAATATTAAGCAAAGAAGTCGTAGAAAAAGCCAAATCTATGGGGTTAGACATTAAAACTGCTTCTAGTTCTTTAACTATGGAAGAGGCTGAGAAGCTTGCTAATTTTATTATTAATGGTGCGCCAAAAGAGGTACAAAAACCTAAAAGTAGAATTAAAAAAGTTGTAAAAAAAGAGACAGCTCCCGTAGAGACTAAAACTCAAGAAACACAAAAAGTGGTTATTCCTGAGAAAAAAGAGGAGAAACCACCTATTACATCCCCTACTGTAGAGAGCAAAGAAGAAAAGAAGAGTGCTTCAGGCAATATAGAAAAAAAAGATGATAAAAAAGAGATAGCTGTTGAAAAGAAGAGTGAAACAAAAGAGTCTGAAAAACCTGCTCCTGTAAAAAAAGAGAAAGAGAGTAAACTTAATTTAAAAGTAATTGAACCAAAAGTAAGATCACGTCTAAAAATTGTTAAGAAAAAACGTCCAGTTGTGGAAGAGACTTATACAAATAATAACGTGTCGCCAGACCTATCTAAACTATCTAGTTATGGTAAGATGAGTGCTGAAGTCCTTGAAGAGTTAGCTAAAAAGAAGAATAAAAAAACTTCATCTACACCAACATCTAAAAAAGATAGTGGTAAAAAAATAGATATATTTGGTGGATCTATCTCATCTGTTTCAATGGATTATGAAGATAACGAAGTTGTTTTATTAGACTTAAATGAGAGTGTTAAAGATAAAATAGCAGATGAAGCACCAAGACCTCCACGTCCTAAAAAACCTGCAGGAAGAAATGCTGGTAAAACACAAGGTAGGCGTAAAAAGAATGTTTCTCGTGATGTTCGTAAAAAATATGTTAAAGATAAAATTGATGACGAAATTGTAACTCATGTAGAAATTCCTGAAGATATTCGTGTTTATGAGTTTGCAGAAAAGGTTAAACGTCCACTAGCTGATGTAAT
>JAYEGD010000313.1:0-6855 GCA_034658915.1 Campylobacterota bacterium
CTTTTTCAGTCTCATCATCAAGTGCGGATGTTGCTTCATCCAAAACAAGAATTTCTGGGTTACCATAGAGCGCTCTTGCGATTGCAATTCTTTGCTTTTGTCCACCACTAAGCATTATTCCACCCTCACCAACAAAAGTGTCAGCACCATCTTTTGTTTTTAAGAACTCATAAATTTTAGCTTTTTTTAGCGCGTCATCAACTCTTGCTAAATCTAATGTTGAACCAAATGCAACATTTTGAGCAACAGTTCCATCAAATAGATAAACAGACTGTGGTATATAGCCAACTTTTGAACGCCACGCTTTTATGTTTGTGTCATCTACATGTAAAGAGTCAGAAGCAATAGTTCCATTTTTTGGTCTGTAAAGCCCAATAATAATATCTACAAGAGTGCTTTTACCACTTCCACTCTCTCCAGTGAAGGCTATTTTGGAGCCTTTTTTAATCTCTAAATTAATATTTTGCAGTACAAGTTTATCTTTTTCATACTCAAATGATAGGTTTTTTATGCTTATACTGTTATGAAACGTTATATCTTCATCACCTAAATCTTCACTACTGTACATTAAATCATTATGTACGATATCTAGCGACTTATGTACAAAAAGAATCTGGTTATAGCTACTCATAATCCTATTAACAGATGGCATAAGCCTATAAAGTGCTAAAACAAACATACTAATAATTGCTAATGCACCAGAGACATTGCCCTCATACTTCCACACCAAATATGTAATAATAAAAACAATTATTCCAAAACCTACCGCTTCTAAAAAAAGTCTTGGAACTTGCCCTAGTGTTGCATTTGTGATATTGGAAGAGGCGTAAGCATAACTTGCATCTCCAAATTCTCCTAGCATCTCTTTGTCATTAGATTTCAACTTAATTAGTTTAAAGTTTCCAAAACTTCTGTTTATGATTTCATAAAACTTTTTTTGAACCTCTTCTCTTATGACACCTGCTTGTTTTATCTTTTTTGAGACTGTCTTTACCATTAAAAGAGCGTTTAACACCAACACAACTGTTAATAAAAGTGTAATTTTCCAATTAACATAAATCATCATAGTATAGATGAAAATAACAATAAAAACTTCACTCATCATAAACAAAACAGCAGATATTAAAGTAGTTAAATTTTGAGCTTCATTAATAATAGATTTTGTAAGTGTAGATGAGTTTTTACCAACAAAATCTTTGTATGGCATTCCCATGTAGTTCTCAAAAAGACGGTATGCCAGAAGATGGTAGCGACCTTGTGTAAATCTATTTAATAGATAGAAGTAGAGTAAATTAATAGCGCTTCTAAAGATGTAAAAGAGTATTAATGATGCACCAAAAGTAATTACAAAGGTGACATCACTTGTGAAATTAAACGTGCTGTACATGTAAGAGTAGTAGCTATTTGTATGAATCAGATTAAAATCTGTTGCTACTGCAATAAATGGCATAATTACAGATATTCCAGCTGTTTCAATTAAAGATATAAAAATAGAAAAAATAAGCAAACCTACTAAAAAATGCTTATCTCTCTTTGTTAAAAGGCTTTTTAATTTGTCAATCATTGTTTAATGAGTATCCTAAAATATAATAAAGTGGCGCATTTTAGCAAACTTTGACTAAAACCTCCCATAAATCTCATTATGAAGCTTCAGTGCTTCTCTATCACTCATGGATGCTATAAAGTCTGCAACTACTCTATGTTTGTCTCTTACATGTAGTTGTTCATAGTAGTAAGTTGGTAGCATCTTCTCTTCACTCATCAATGCACTATATAGACCTTTAATTGCTTGTTTTCCTGCAAACATTTTTCTTACAATATCTTTATGTTGGTACATATTTTGAAAAAGAATTTTTTTAAGTTTTTTAATTTGAGTCTCTAATTTTGGCTCAAACCCAATAGGTATTGGAGCTGAGGCTTCAACTGTTGCGCATAAAACGCTTGAGTTATCTACACTCTTTTTAGAGAAATCAAGAAGAGCATAGACAAGGTGGTTTATCAAGTGAGAGTTGAAACGGTATCTAAACATCTCGTTATCATCTTCTGTAATGTTCTCCTCATACACTTTTTCTAAGACTGTTCGCACCAGCTCGCTCTGTTTTAAAGTCTCAAAATCTATTAGCCCTGAGTTTATTCCATCATCTATGTCATGACTAATGTAAGCTATTTCATCTGCACGATCTACCACCATAGCTTCTATGCTAGGGTGAGTTTCAAGATTAAAACTCTCATCAATATGTTTTGGTAAAAAGCTTTTTTTGTAAGGGTATGAGTGTTTTAAAATTCCCTCAAGTGTAGCAAATGTGAGGTTTAGTCCAAAGAAGCCTTTGTAGCGTTTTTCCAAAAGAGTTACAACTCTAAAAGATTGAAAGTTATGCTCAAAACCATTCTCAAATCCATCTTCACGTAAAGAGTCATCTAGTGTATCTCCACCAATATGACCAAATGGAGTGTGTCCCAAATCGTGAGAGAGTGCAATAGCTTCTGCAAGTGACTCTTGAAGTCCTAATTCTGAGGACAAAGAGCGTGCAATTTGTGAAACTTCTAATGAGTGCGTTAATCTTGTTCTAAAAAAATCACCCTCGCTATTTAGAAAGACTTGAGTTTTGTACTCTAGCTTTCTAAAACTTCCACTATGAATTACTCTATCCCTATCCCTTGCGTAAGGCGCTCTAAAGTCATTGTTTATACCAAAGAATCTATCACTACTTACCACTACTAATTGCCATCAAATTTAACATCTTTTTCAGCGTCAAAGTAACCATCACCATCTACATCACTAACACTATTTAATGCTTTGTTAGCTTTTGCTTGTGAATATGGCTGACTTATTCCTAAATCTTTATCGTTAATCATACCAGTGACTTTAAAGCCACCTATTTGACACCCACTTAAAACTGCTATACTAAATATCGCGATGAAACTCTTTAAAATCGCTTTTCCATACTTTAATTCCACAAAAATGATCCCCCTCAGGACAAATTGGTCTAATACCTTGCGCGGCTCTAATGCTACATGGTGGTAAAAAGTTCTCACTACCTTTTACATGTAGAGTGCGTAGCTGTTTAACTTGTTCATAAACAACATCATAAATTTCTTGTTGAGCATTATAGCATAGTCTCATCTGCGCTTTATGGTGAAACGAGCTAAAATCGTTTCTCTCAATAAGTTCAATATTGTGCGCATTTGGTAGTGCATATATCGCCTCATTAAAACCAATCTTTTGGCTTTGAGCTTCAAAAAAGTCGTAAGAGCGATTTATGGCACTACTGTAAATCTCTAATGCTTCACTGTTATTTGCAATAATAGGTGGCGTGTAGAAGTCTCTTTTATAGTAACTTTTAAGCATTGGTCTAATGGCAAGTGAGCGTCTATGTCTTTGGTTTTGAGCATCACTAGAGAGTGAGTGTTTAATAAAGGTTGTAAAACCACCCAATACCCCACTATCATGCACCATCATCGATGCTCTTAAAATATCTGCATGATTCTCATTTTCGCTAAATGAAGCGTCTCCCACCACATCAAAAACCTTTACATGTAGTTGTGATGAGTCAATATGCTGCTTCTCTTTAATTGCAAAAAACTGCTCATCATCAAAAACAACGTTTAATTTTTGTGCATGAGCTATTAGAGGCTTCAATGACTCATCGATTTCAAGAAGTTTTTCACTCAATATTTTTGCAAACTCTTTAGCTTCACTCTCACACTCGCTCAAATTTGTTGCAACTGCGATGTATCTTAGCAGTGTAATTACATTTGCACTATGGTACAGATATGCACTCATACCACCTGGTAGAATATAACGTGCCATCTCTTGAGCTTTTTTTGCTACATCTTTTTGTCTAAACTTTGGAGTTACTTTTTTTACATCATCTTCAAGAACAGTGCATAACTTCTCATAGTCACCAAAAATTGAGCCATAAAACTCATTCCAACTACTATCATCAGCTTTGGAACTCTTTACAAAACTCTCGATTTTCATCTTCGCATATCTTTGAGAGACCTGTTCTGAGTTGTAGTATGGGTGTGTGTGAAGAAGTCTCCAAATAAGGTGCCTACTCATTCCATCAATTAACATTGTGACATGAGTGTGTTGAAGTGTTGTGTGGTGACCAGCTTTAAAAATTGCACTAAGCAAGCTATCTTTTCTAGCCCACTCGCTACTTTTTTCAGGCTTTACAATTCCATTTGGAAAGTAGCAAGTCCTAGCAGCCGATACTGCAACATCAGATGGTCTATTAACCTCTAAAAATTCTATTGTCATCTACTTTAAGCTCCCATTTGAAGAGCTTTTTGTATAAGCTCATCACCAGTTGTGATAGATTTTGCATTAGCATCTAGCGCTCTTTGGTTAATTATGAGGTTTGTCAATGCATTTGATAAATCAACATTTGATGTCTCTAACACTCTTGATCTAAGCTCCGCACCCAATATGCTGTTACCATTCGCATCTTTGTAAAAAATAGCTGCGCCACTATTTGAGCTAACTTGAAATTTCTGTCCACCTACTTGTGTTAGTCCCTGCTCGTTTTGAAAGTGATAGATTGCAACTTTTGCAACAGGGCTTGTCTTACCATTTGTAAAACCAGCTACAATATCTCCATCATTTCCCATATCATACTGTGTTAAAAATCCCTCTTCAACGCCATCTCTATCTATTCCTATTGTTTCAGACCTACCAGACCTTGTAATGACTCCATCATATCCACTAAGTGGTATGGTAGGGTCTAGTGGTGTCCCTAAATTTAGAGTAATTGTAGAGTCACCGTTTGTTATTTGTGTTAGTGTATTTGTTAGTAAGGCACCATTTGCGTTAAATGTAACTTCTCCACTTTGTGAAGATATTATCTCATACACTTTATTACTATTTTTATCTACAACATACTGCGCAGGGTCATATATTTTAGTAACAGTTCCAGCATCAACATCTACATCGTAAACAGCAGGATCATACGTTTTTGTTGGATCGTATGGCTCAACAACATAATCTTCATAAAACTTTGTCACATTCGCAGTTGCATCCCATTGGCTTCCAGTAGCTGGTTGAGGAACTCTTTTTTCTAGCTGAACTACAATGTCACTCCTTGTTCCATCACTATTGATTGCATCTGTTGTAAAAGTTGAAGTTGTGCGAGACTCCTGCTCACTTCTAACTGTTGCCTCATATGTTAGTGGAGTAGTTAAATCAAATGCAAGTAGTGAGTAGTTATTAACACTCCAAATAGCGTTCTCTTGAGCAATTGGTGTTCCACTTATGGCTGATGGGTTTGTGGAGTCTGACAAATAAGCATTAATGCTACTTGTATATCCTAGTGAATCTGTTACTTGCACAGAGACTAAATCTCCAACTTTTGGTTGAACAACTCCTTGTGTTGTAGCAATTGTTCCTGCAATATCAAGACGCTTGTTGCTCTCATCTACAGTAGGTACATAATCATCACTGTTTATAGGAATATCAACAGGCTCTATAATTATGTCAGAGTCTAAAACAGCTTTTATAGCAATATTTTCAGTTGCTGTTGGAGGGTAGTACAAAAAGCTTGGTAAAAATATCTTATCTTGAGCGCCAACCTCACCTAATGCTATCTCATTAACTGGTGTAATTTCGTATGGTTGGTCTGTTCCACTACCATCTATATATGTACCATATTGTTGCATCTGTTCAGGTGTTAAAGTTGTTTCAGCTATGTTATTAGCTAATGTTCCTAGCAGATACTCTCCAGAGTTGTTTACTAAATAGTCTGCACTATCTTTCCCAAAAGCACCATCTCTTGAGTAGTAATAATCTCCTACTCCAGCTGCTCCTTGTAGTCCAAAAAATCCATTTCCACCTATTGCTAAATCAAAAGTTTTATCTGTACTTAAAAATGAACCCTGATTAAAATCAAGTGTAGTTGCTCCAACGCTTGAACCTACCCCTATAGCATCACTAGTAGGTGATTGTGCACCTGTTACAAGTGCTTTATGAAAAAGAGACTCAAACTCAGTACGGCTCTGTTTGAAGCCAACAGTATTAACGTTAGCGATATTATCAGATGTTACATTTATGCCATACTGCATAGTTTTAACACCACTAACACCAGTAAAAAAAGCTTGATTCATTGCCATGACTTATCCTTTTAAACACACATAAGCTTATTGTGCTTCATAAACCTCTACGATTGAACTAAATGGAACATATGATGAACCTAGTCTAGCTTGTGCTTCACCATTTTCAAATCTTACAGAGCTAATTGGGTATGCTCCTAATCTTGTTGTTCTTGCTGTATCTGTTGAGTCTATATATGAAGAATTAACATGGTAAATGCCAGGCTCAACTCTCGAGCCTGCATCTGAAAGCCCATCCCAATCAAATCTAAAAGTTCCACTATCATTCTCTTCTAAATCTATGTTTCTTACAACATTTCCATTTCCATCTGCTACTTCAATTGTTCCATGTTTAACATCTGTTGGAAAATAAACTTCAAAACCAGCACTTCCCGTCTCATCTAGAACAATTCCATCACTTCCTGTATCTGCCATTTTTCCAATTGCACCAATTGTAGAAAATTGCGCTGAGAAATCTTGAGAGTTAGCTAATGACGCAGTTAGCTCTTCTAACGCTTTGTTAGTGTTAGTTGCTGCTTCTAAACCTGCAAGTTCTGAAGTTTGAGAGAGTATTTTCTCTGCATCCATAGGCTCTGTTGGATCTTGATGTTGCATTTGAACTAACATAAGTGTTAAAAAATCATCTTTACCTAAAATTCCTTTTGGATTTTCATCATAAACTTTAACTACTTCTTTCTCTGGTGTTATCCCAGTTGCCGAATAGTTTCCATATGCATCTATTGCCATAATATATCCTTTGTGTTTATA
>JAYEGD010000314.1:0-3978 GCA_034658915.1 Campylobacterota bacterium
TCAAAAAAATCATCTAGTAGTGTTTTTAAATCAAAAAGAGCATCTAAATTTTGCTCATATGATGCAAATGTTGCAACTTCTACTTTGCTGTATGCATCAAATAGATTTTTCTCTGCATCATCTTCAAAAAGTAGTGTATCTATTTTAAGTGTTTCATTTAGGTCTAAATCTTTTGTAATATTTGCTAATCTTTTAAAAGTTGAAAATATTGTGCTAAATGTATCACTTTGAACAATATTTGAGACTGCTTCTATTTTTTTATCTATTGCAATAATTTCACGCTCACCTGAACTTAAAACTGCTTTTATAATTGATGGATTAACTTTAAAGAATTGATTTACTCTCTCTAAAAAGAAGCTCTCTAATATCTTTAAATCTATCTCTTTTTCATATTTTTCACTTAACATTGAGAGAGTAGTTACGATGTTAAACTCTAATTTATAAGCTAAACATATTCTCATAATTCCATTAACTGCACGTCTAAGAGCAAATGGGTCACGCGTTCCTGTTGGAATCTCTCCAACACTAAATAGTGTTAGCAGTGTGTCTAATTTAATACTTAAAGCAACAATTGCACTAACAATTGATGATGGCATACTTGAGTCTTCACCTTGTGGCAAATACTGCTCTTTTATCGCATTTACAACATCTGGCTCTTCACCTGTTGCTTTAGCATAGTATGACCCCATAATACCTTGAAGTTCAGTAAACTCATAAACCATTTCACTCATTAGGTCTGCTTTTGCTAAATTTAGTGCTCTTAAAATATAAGTTGTGCTTACTTCATCTATTTTGTAGTGTTCAATTAGTGCAGATGCAATGCTCTTTTCACGCTCAATTTTATCTTCAAGTGAGCCTGCACCTTTCATGAAAATTACTTTCTCCAAGCCATCATTTATTAACCCACGTTTTAAGTCATTATTGTAAAAAAATAGCCCATCAGCTAATCTTGGACGTAAAACTTTCTCATTTCCTGAAATAACTTTTGAAGTATCATCTGCACAAGAGTTAGTTACAACAACAAACTTATTAAGAAGCTTTCCATCTTTAAAAACTGGAAAATATCGTTGATGCTCTTTCATAGATGTTATGATTACCTCAGATGGTAACTCTAAAAATTTACTATCAAAACTACCCAATAGCGCTGATGGGTACTCAGTAATAGCTATAATCTCCTCTATTAAATCACTATCTACTTCAATATCAATGCTGTTTTCATTCTCTAAAATAATAAACTCATCAAGAATAGATTTACGACGTTTATCTTGATACAAATTAACAAAACCATCTCTTAAAATATCAAAATAGTTCTCAATATCATCAAATTTTTGAAGCTCAAAACTAATATCTCTGTGAATATATGTTGCTTTTTCAGATTTAACACTAAATATTTCCATATCTACAACATCTTTGCCTAGAACTACATTTACCCATCTTATAGGACGAATGAAACTCTCACTCAAGCTTCCCCATCTCATAGACTTACCAAAATTTAAAGAGTTCAACCACTCATCTACAATACTTTGCAAAAGATTAATAGAACTCTCACCTTTGACATCTTTTTTGTAATACAAGACCTCTTGAGAGCCTTTCATTGTAGAGCTTAGCTCCTCAAGGGTAACACCACACTTACGAGCAAAGCCCTCAGCAGCTTTTGTAGCAACACCATCTTTGTATGCAATAGCTAATGGAGCTCCAAAAAACTCCTCAACACTATCTTCTTGAGCAACTTTAAACTCACTATGCCATAGCACTAAACGTCGCGGTGTATAAAAAAATTCAAATTCACAAAGAAGTGAATACTTTTCTAAAATTTGTGAATATTTTTTTTCAATATTAGGTAGCTCTTTTAAAAGAGGAATAGCCGGTAACTCTTCAACACCAATTTCTATCAATAAAGGTTTTAACATTTTAATCCATTATTTTTTACGATATTTTATCTCTTATATGGTTAAAAAATGCTGTCACTAGTTTTATATTATTAGATATATTCAAGTTAGATGATGTACAATAACGCACATTTTAAAACAAAAAAGGATAAATATGCCAAAAATTAACAAATACGTTGATATCGACACAGTAGAGCGCGAAGCTAAAAAAGATTTAATCGATCGTCACTCACCATTTATTACAGTTGCAGGAGCTGCAAAAAAAGGTGAAATGTTAGCTGTAAATGTAAAAATGGGTCAAGAGTTTACTCACCCTGATGATTTTGATCATTTCATTGAGAGCATCACTCTTTTTAATGGTGAAACTAAATTAGCATCTGCATCATTTGTACCTGGAACTTTAGGTAATGAGAAATCTCATGCAGAAGTAACTTTTAACATTCGTCCAATGGGAAATAAGTTAAACTTAGTAGCTCATGGTTACTGTACAAAACACGGTATTTGGGAATCAACTGCTGTTGTAGTTGAAGTAACTGAGTAGTAAAAACTTCATAATTAAGGGCTTTAGCCCTTGGTTTCACTCCTTTCAATAACACTTATTTAAAACTATATTTAATAGAGTTGTGATAAAATAATCACAAATTTAAAAAGGTGTAGCAATGCGTATATTTATATTACTAATTTCAATTTTCACTATTTTTTCTCAGACTATCCAAGCACAACATCATGAGACTAAACCTGCAATGGTTTTTGCATCTGGTAACTTAAAATTTGTTTTTCCTAAATTAATAGAGGATTTTTACATTAAATATCCTAACTCTAGAGTTTTAGTTCAATATGATTCTTCTGGCGATTTGACAAACTCTATTCTTTCAGGAGTTCATTACGACCTCTTTTTTTCAGCAAATGAGAAGTACCCTCAACAAATATACAGAGCTAATAAATCAATCACAAAACCTAAAATATATACAAGAGGCTCTTTAATTCTTTTAGTACCAACAAAAAGCAACTTAAAAGAGAAAGGTATAAAAATATTAAAAAACAGAGACCTAAAAGCGATTGTTATTGCAAACGCTGCACGTGCTCCTTATGGTCAAGCATCTATTGAAGCATTAAAAAATATGAACTATTATAATATTGTAAAAGACAAAATACACTACTCAACAGATGTTTCAACAGCGGTAGATAGTGTAATTTGGTACGATGAGGTTGGTTTTCTTTCAAAATCTGCATTAAGTACTCTTCCGTTGGCATACAACAAAGAGGGTGTAAACTGGATCAATATAGATCAGAAATATTATTCGCCACTCAATCAAGCCTTTGTAGTCTCCAAAGATGGTTTAAAAAACAGTTCAGCAATTAAATTTAGCAACTATATTCTCTCAGATGAGGGGCAAAATATATTTAAATTTTTTGGATATTATAAAATTGATTAAAATAGAGAGCAAATTAAAATATCTATCTATTTTAACTCTTCTCTTTATTTTAATGTTTTCATCTATTTCATGGCTAATTCATAGTGATGTTAATAAGCAAATAGATGGTATCAAAAAAGAGCAGTTTAATTACCTCAAACATAGCTATAAGCAAGGTTTGGATCGTTTTAATATGATTGCAAATGATGTCTTCAATAGATTAAAAGAGGATAGTGTAGTAATTGAAATTTTCAAAGAGGCAACTACTGCAAATAGCTCTCAGCGCTCAAAATTAAGAGCAAAACTTCAACATTACCTTCAAAATGACTACAAACGACTATACTCTCTTGGTATAAGACAACTACATTTTATCTTACCAAATAACACAACTTTTTTAAGAATGCATAAGCCAGATAAATTTGATGATGATATGACAAATATACGATATAGTTTTACGTATGTAAATTACATAAAACAGCCTATTTCAGGGTTTGAAGAGGGCTACAGCACACATGGATTTAGGCATGTTTTCCCTCTTATTATTGATGGTAAATACTTAGGAAGTATTGACATTAGTTTCTCTCCAACTAAACTTCAAGACTATATTGAACATGCAACAAAAATACATACACACTTCATTGTAAATAAAAATATCTTTAAAACTATAGCTTGGA
>JAYEGD010000314.1:3988-6848 GCA_034658915.1 Campylobacterota bacterium
AAAATACTATACAAGTATTGAGAATAGCGATTATATGTTTACAATGTCACACCATATTAGTCATAAAAAGTTACAAAGCAGTGAGCTACTCTTAATTACTCCAAATAAAGAGTATATTAAAAAAGAGCTACAAAAGGGTGTGTCTTTTAGTTTCTATCAAGAAGAGAGCAAAACAGATAAAGTTTATATAATCACTTTTGATCCAATTAAAAACATAAAAGGTGATAAAATATCAGCATATATAGTCTCATATGTAGAGTCAAAAGAGTTAAAATCTATTTTATCTAATGAAAAAATTACTGTTGGCACACTATTTTTACTTCTTTTAATTATATTTGTATTTATACACCACGCAATCATGCATCGTAAAGAGTTACTTTATGAGATTAATCATGACTCATTAACAGATGTTTTTAATAGAAAATATTTTTTTGAAGCTGCAGATACATACGCTAGTAAATATTTACGTTTAGGTGATGAGTTTTCAATTGTAATGGCAGATATCGACTGGTTTAAAAAAGTAAACGACGAATATGGTCATCAATGTGGAGATGTTATTTTAAAAGATATTGCTACCATACTCTCTCATAATATTGCAACAAATGATATTGTTGCACGTTATGGTGGAGAGGAGTTTATTTTATTAATGAAGAGTCATGAATATGATGCACACTCTACAATTCAAAAAGTACAAAAAGCTATTTTAGAGCATCAATTCAAGTGTAGTAAAAATGAAGATATCAAGATAACTCTATCTTTTGGTATTACTCAATTTAAAAAAGGTTTAACAATTAGTGAAACGATTAAAAGAGCAGATAATGCTCTTTACAACTCTAAAGAAAATGGACGAAACCAAATATCCTTTGCCTAAAAAAGCTTTCCAATATCTTTTAGACTTTCCAAATTCAGATTACTAAAAGCCATCTCTTTATACTCTAATTCTATTGGAGTATTAACAAAAAGTGGTTCTAAAAGCTCTTTAACGCTTTGCATATTAATATCTTTAGATATTAAAATAAAGTCATCTCCTCTTATTCTAAAAAGTAGTGCCGATGAGAACTCAACTTGCAATAAATTAGCAACATCAAAGAGCTTCTGGTTACCCTCTTCCCAGCTAAATGCATTATTATATTCAGAAAAATGATGAAGTGAAACAGTAACTACACTTTTGTATAAAGATAAATTTTCCTCTTTTTTTGAGACTATAAATTCAAGATATTCATAATTATATGCTTGAGTAATATGGTCTCTATAAAAGTAAGAGAACCTCTCTTTTTCTAGTCTTGTTTTAGGAACTTGGTTAATATCATTACGTATAACAACATGTGACAAAGCTTTTAAAGCAGCATAAGCAATTTTTGGATGAAACTGCTTGCCTGATAATTTTTCAATCTCTTCAAGTGCATTAGAGACTTCCATTCTACCTTTATATATTCTATTTGTAGTCATGGCATCAAATGCATCTGCAGCACTCATAATTTGTGATAACATAGGAATATCATCACCTTTAAGACCCTCAGGATAGCCAGAACCATCGTAGTGTTCATGATGATGTCTCATTATTTCAGAGAGTTCTGCGTAAAAGTCAATTTTTTTAAGAAGCTCATATCCACTACTTACATGCTCTTTTATGATGTCATATTCAAGACTATTTAATCTATTAGGTTTAAGTAAGATGGAGTCTGGTGTAGATATTTTTCCAATATCATGCAACATGGCAGAACGCCTAAGTAAATCTACTTCATCACTATTGTAGCCCATCTCTTTTGCAATTAACACACAATAGTGAGAAACACGTCTTGAGTGACCTGCGGTGTAACTGTCTCTCTCTTCAATCATATCAACTAAGGCGTAAATATTCTCATCATAACTACGAATTTTATCTTTAATATATAACTTAAGCCCTCTGTATCCAAAAAATAGCCCAATAATTCCCAAAAGCCACAAAATAATAAATTGAATAATAATTGGCATCATCTCTTCAAATGCTTTATCATAGTATGGTGTCATGGCAATTGAAGTAGAGATTCCACCTCTAACATCTCCAACCTTATAGCCTTGAAAACCATGGCATTTTAGACAATCTTTCTTTGTTACAAAAGGTTGTAATACTCTAATATACTCTTTGCCATCAATTGTCTGTTTTTCAGAGTAGTTTTTACGACTTTTTTCAATAATATTTAGTGCTTTTTTCTCCCACTCATCAGGGGCATTTTTTGGATTAAGCAAAACACTACTTGTAATTTTATTTTTTATATCAAAAGAGTTTTTGCTCATCAATTGAGAGAGTGCATAAGCTGGATTCATCAATGTAAATCTATCTTTACTTGTTAATTCAATATTACGATTTTTGATGTGTGAAAGGTATGGATTAGGAGGAGTATTTTTTGTAATAGGTACATAAACACCACCATGAGAAGCGACCCAATTTCTAAAGATTAAATCTTTTTCAATAGAGAGTTTTGCTTCGCTTAATGCTTCTTTTTGTGCATCGTTGTACTTCATCCAAAGATTATTACTCAAAAATAGAACCACAACAGTTGTCCATATAGCAAATATATAACTTACTATTTTTGTTAGGATTTTAATCTGTTTTGACATGTTATGACCTCACATTTAAAAAATATTCTAAACTAACTTTGCTCCACTCTTTGCTTAACTTAAGGTAATCTAATACATCATCGCTTACTGTTTTAAAATCACTGTTTTTAGCTCCTAACTCTTGTAAAACTTCTACTAATGCTTTTTTTCCTGCTTCTATTACATCTTGTGGGTACTTCTCTAGCTTTACATGTAAAGACTCTAACTCTTGCAGTGCAATGATGTTTTTAGCATGAAACTCTGATGTCATATGCGAATT
>JAYEGD010000315.1:0-6815 GCA_034658915.1 Campylobacterota bacterium
ATCTCCATTTTCACTTTTTGAATATATCCATTTTGTGGTAAAACTTCTCTTTTACTCTAGTAACCATACATTACCAAATGCAATAGGTTATGTTAAGAGTAAGTCTTTAACAATTAAATCATCACTAAAAGATGAAAATAGTATGCCATTAGAGTTTACATGTAGAGTGTTAGAGAATAAGTTAAAACTAATTGCAGGTGATGAGTTTTGGGAAGAGAATCAACAACATAGCGAGACTAAAGAGAGTGTAAAAGTAGATAATTTACCAGATAAAGATGAAATTAGCAGGTATATAAGTTCAAAAATACCGATTGTCGCATACGCATCAGAGGAGCGTTTTAAAGATCTATTTATGAGTTTAAAAGAGGAGTCTAAACTAACTAGCTCTTATGTTATTTTTATTATTTTAAGTACGCTTCTAGCCTCTATTGGACTTCTTGTAAATAGTGCAGCTGTAATTATAGGAGCGATGATTTTAGCACCTTTAATGGCACCAATTGTCTCTTTTTCAATGGGTCTTTTACGCTCACAAAAAGCTCTTATTTATGACTCTTTAAAGACAATCTTGATAGGAATTGTACTAGCATTAGGAGCATCTTACCTTTTTTCTTTGGCTATACCATTTACAGAATTAACCTCGCAGATGCAAGGTCGAATTCATCCATCATTACTAGATTTAGGAGTTGCAATACTATCAGGAGTTGCAGCAGCTTATGCAAAGTCATACAAAGAGATTGCTCAAAATTTAGCTGGTGTTGCCATTGCAGTTGCACTTGTCCCACCACTTGCAACCTCTGGAATAGGTCTAGGTAGGGGTGATTTTTTAATGTTTTATCAAGCATTTTTACTATTTTTTACCAACCTTGTAGGAATTTCACTTGCAGCTACTGTTACATTTTTGTTTCTTGGCTACTCAAATGCTCTAAAAAATAAGCTGGGTTTTTCACTGGTTTTTACCACTCTTTTAGTTATTTCAATACCACTTTACCTCTCTTACAAACAGATAGCATCAACACAACAGCACATAGAGAAACTAACTCATACAAGGTTTATTGTAAACTCAAAATATGTAATTATCAATAGTGCTACAATAGATAAGCACGAGAAATATACAACAGTAGATTTAAGCCTCTTTTCAAGAGAAAATTTAGATAGGTATGATCTTGAAAAATTAAAAGAGAAGATAGAGCACTATTATGGAAATAATTTACAAATTAGAGTCAAAATAGAGTATATATTATGATTAAATTTAGCCTCATATTAATAGTAGCACTTTTGCTTACAAGTTGTAGTGATAAAAAAGAGAAATTCAGAAACAAAAAGAGTGTGGAAGTTGCATTAGTAGATGTAGATAAAAAACTGAATTATCAGCAAGACGCTATTAAAGGTTTTGAATATGCAAATAAAAAGTATAGATATTTAGATGATGGAACTGAAATTAAATACAAAGTTTATAGCCATATTAAAGATGTAAATAGTACATTAGAGCAGTTTAAAAGGATTAAAGAAGATGGAAATAAAGTAATTATTTCTCTTGCAAATTCTGAAAAAACAGTGAATGATATTGAGAGCATAAATGCCATAAAGCTTCCATACATAAGTGTTGTTGGAACTTATGATGAGTTGATTTTGAAATCTAAATATATCACGAGAGTCTCAACATCTAATGAAAAAATAGGAAATATTGCAGCTTACTATATCATGGATGAACTTAGAGGTAAAAATGTTGCAGTTATCTATAACTCTAAAAATATCTACTCAAAATCAATTTATGAAGCATTTATTGCTAAATTTACAAAACTAAATGGTACCATAAAAAGAGCAGTTGATATAGATAGCGAAAAGCTCAATAGAGATATGTTTAAGGAGTATAAAATAGTATTTATTGCGCTTAACTCTCAAAATAAGTATAAATATATTAAAAAGATAAAAGAGATAGATGCAGATATTAAGATTATTACAACTGAGGGGTTATTTAACTACATGTTAAGCAGTAAGTCAAAAGAGATAAGTGCTGTTGATGATGTAGTGACAATAGAGCAATTTAAAGTTTTTGAAAGTAGCACTATTTTTAAACTTTTTGATGAGGAACTATTTACCAATAGTGTCTATTCACTTTTAGGTTATGAGAGCTATATTCTTCTACGAACGGCACTTAATAAATGCCCAGAACTAAAAACAGAGTGTATTAATATAAACTTGAGAAATAGTTGTAACATAGTAGGAGCAATTGAGAGCTTGAAAACGATTAGCGGTCATACTCAAAGAACACTATTTATAAACACAATTAAAGATGGAACTATTATTAATAATTTGATAGTCCACTAATTTTTTAAGTTTAATATTGCTATAATATTTGCAAAAGGAGTATATCATGCAAGTATCTGGCTCTACAAATTATCAATCATATCAGACATTAAATCAACAAAATAGCACTCCAAACCGTGAGGTTCAAGCTGGAATAGTTGAACATAAAGTTCAGCAAAATAAAATAGATGCCTATAAATTAGGTATGGAAAATTCTAACACAGATGAGAATAATGGAGCAACAAAAGCATATATGGATTTCTCAAAAGATGTCCAACGCTCAAACAACTACAATGAGTTTGTAGATAATGGTGGTAATCCAGCAGACTTACAAGATAGACCAACCATTCAAGATAACAATTCAATTGTTGCAAACAACGGTTACCAATCTACTCTTTCGCAAATTTCATCTTATACAGTTGGAAATTCAGAGTTTTCACAAGCTATTGATAATGTGAAAAACTTTAACGAATTTGCACAAAATGCAAATAAACAAAATGCAATTAATGCTTATGTTGCTAATAGTGCGTAATTAAGATAAAACTAGCGATGGTCATACCTTTCAGAGTTTGAATCTCTGAGGGTCCAGCACTTCAATCCTTAATATAGGGTCTTTCAAACACCTTTTAACTAAATATTTTACGGTCTCTCCCGTTGAAACCTATGGACTTTCAGTCCATAGCGGTTTAGTTAAAACTTTTAGTTACTTTAAGAATACTAATATCTCTTTGTTTTCTCTAAGAATTTTTTTCACAATACCAATATATATTTTTGGCATATCACGTTCAACTCCTGCTTTAGCACCACCCATAAATGTACCTCTAATAACAATATGATCAGATATATTTTTTGTTACCAATTTTTTATTCTTATTATTAATTACACTAACATCAATAGAATAATTAAAATTAGCATTTTGATAAGCATCAAACTTCCACTCTTTAATATCAACGATAAGTGACTTATTAGAGCTTTTAGAAACAAAACCTAATGCTTCCAACTCTTTAATTAGGTCAGCCTTTATTACTTCAGCTAAAGGTACGTCATCAATGGTACTTACGGGATATGGTATACCTACACCTGATCTGTAGTAACCTATAAATTCTCCAGGTTTTTCTTTGCTTAGAACATATTTTCTAGCATCATTTACAGATAGCTCAACTTCTGGATAGCTTTTCAATGCGCTTTGCTTTTCAGGTGAATAATCCATCACTACCTCTTGTTTTACAACACATCCACTAAATACTATCGATATTAAACCAACAAACACTACATATAAAGTCTTTTTCATATCTAACTCCTTGTGATAAAAGGGAGTGCAAAAACATCCCATAAGACAATTAAAGCATAAGTTATATAAAAATATTGTAAATTATAAAAAAAGTGATTAATTAAGCAAAATTCTCTAGTTTTTGGAGCAGTTTTCAATAACAGAAGTCTTGTTCCAAATAGACCTGAATTGTTGAATATGCTCCAAATAGTACAGGTTGTTGAACTTCCTTAAGGGACATTTTGTCCTTTTAATGGATTATTTAACAAATAACGGAATACTTTGTCCAAATAATGACTTATTTCATACTAAAAAGACACTTTTTACTTAAGGTTAATTTTGTTAAAAATGAAAATTAGCAGTTATTATTACGATTCTTGACAAAATCAAGCAGATCTCTACTTTTGAATGGATATTTTTGTGTTCCATTAATTATGGATATTAAGTCTTAGTTCACTATAATGGGAATGAATAAATAGTTAGATTACACGATTAGTAAACAGGAAATTTTGATATAATATATAAGATACACTAAGGTTTTTAATGAATTATAACTTTGAATGGGATCCCACAAAAGCAAAGAAAAATTTATCTAAACATAAAATTAGCTTTGAAGATGCGGCTTCAATATTTAAAGACAAGAATTCAATTTCTTTATTTGATGAAAGCCATAGTAAAGATGAAGAACGATGGGCTACAATTGGTTTGGATGCTAAGACGAGAACACTCGTTGTAATTCATACTTATATTTCATTAGATAAAGACACTTACAATATACGAATGATAAGTGCGAGGAAAGCAACAAAAAACGAGATAAAATTTTATAATCAAGGATAAAACATGCAAGATGAATATGACTTTTCAAAAGGTGAACGAGGGAAATTTTACAAAGAAAATGCAGATTTTCATTTACCAATTTATTTAGATTCAAAACTAGAAGATTTTATATCTAAAATTGCTGCTGAAAAAAATACAACTATTACTCAAATTGTAAATAATTTACTATTTAAAGATAAAGAGCTTATTGAACTTACAAGAGGCTAAATCTAACAAAACCTTGGAACTAATAAATTTTCTATGAAAATTTACAGTTCAAGTCAGTCGTTAGATTACAAAAATATCACATTTGAGGAGCAATAATCCTCATTAAATTCTCTACTACCACTCTTACATGTGAGACGCTCTCAGTCCCTTTTGAAGAGTGTTTTAGTAGGTTATTCATCCACAACTCTATCTCGTCCATTACTCTTTTTGAATATACGAAAGTTGCAACTTCATAGTTTAAAAAGAGGCTTCTATCGTCTAAATTAACACTTCCTAACATTGCTCCAATGTCATCAAATAAAATTGCCTTAGCATGTAGCATTTCACCATCATAAAGTTGAACATCTACACCAGCATCTTCTAACTCTCTCATAAATGAGCTTCTTGTTAAATCTGCGATTAAATGGTTTGACTTTTTTGGAGTAATTAGTTTTACATCTAAGCCTTTATGTTTGGCAATTAGAAGTGCTTGAGAGAGTGACTCATCTGGAATGAAGTAGGGTGTTACAATCCAGATTCTACTTTTTGCACTGTAAATTGCACATAAAAGAGCTTCATAAAGAGCATCTTCTCTCAAATCAGGTCCAGATGGAACTACTTGAACATAGGTGTCTCCCTCAGTACTGCTAGAACTTTTTTCAAATTTTAGTCTCTGCGCTGAAGCATAAAACCAATCAGATGCAAAAATTTCAAAAAAGTTTTTAACTGATTCGCCCTCGGATGAAAAAAGAATATCCTCCCATTTAGGTTTTTCAGATTTAGGACCTAGATATTCACTTGCCAAATTCATTCCGCCACTTAAAACTTTTTTGTTATCAAACATATATATTTTTCTATGATTTCTCAGATTTATGTAGTTTCTAAAAGGCATTCTCAATATTGGCATAAAAAACTCAACTTTACCACCAGCATCTCTTAATTTTTTCAAAGAATTTTGAAAAAAGTAGAGCTTCCATGAGCCAAGAGAGTCAATAAGCAGTTTTACCTCCACACCACTTTGAGCTTTTTTTCTTAACTCTTCTAAAATCTCTTTTGTGACTTCATCATTGCTAAAAACATAAGTACTCATATAGATTGATTTAGTGGAGTTTTCAATACAGCTCATAAACTCATCATAAGCTTTTACTGAATCACAAAAAAGCTCAAATTTTTGGTTTTGCGAAGCACCTGCAACTCCATAACTTCTTAAAACTCCATCAATTGGGTTTTGCTCATGGTATAGTTGAGATGGTTTTCTAAGCTTAATATGTGATTTTACATACCTATTTTTGCGTTTTCTTGTGCCAAAAATAAAGTACAAGACAACAAAAAAATATGGTATTAAAATCATTGCAAGAAGCCAAGAAATCATACTTGTAGGTGTTCTTCTTTTATATACCATATGAATTACTGCACTCAATATGAGCAGTTCACCAAATACAATCAGACTATGATAAAGAATTAAATTTGTTAGTTCATGATTCATCAACTTCTCCTATAGTGATATTTTAACTAAAGTCTAAGTAATTATTAGTAATTTTTAGATAGAATAGTCAAATTAAAATAAAAAAGGTGATTTAATGTTTAAAAGAAACTTCTTATTAAGTGCTGTTATTGGCTCTTTAATACTATTTAGTGGTTGTAACGACTCTTCAAAACAGCAAGCTCCAAAGCAAGCCCCACCATTACATGTAAATGTAGTTAGCGCACAAAATAAAAATATTCCTATTTGGATGCAATATACTGCTTCTACTCAAGCTAGTAATACTCAAGATGTTCAAGCAAGGGTATCTGGAAGATTAGAAAAAATTAATTTTAAAGATGGTGCATTAGTTAAAAAAGGTGAAGTGCTTTTTGAGATTGAAGCAGATACTTACAAAGCTAATTTAGCCTCTGCAAAAGCACAAAAAAGACGCGATATTGCAACTCTTAAATTGGCGATTTCAGATATTAAACGTTATGAACCATTAGTAAGAGATGGTTTGGCTCCACAAATTACACTAGATCAGTACTACTCAAAACGAGATGAGTTAAAAGCTACAATTCAAGATGACCAAGCTCAAATAGACAGAGCATTAATTGAGCTAGGTTACACTAAAATAAAAGCACCAATATCTGGAAAAATAAGTAATAGACTTGTAGATGTTGGAAATTTAGTTGGTTATGATGGACCTACAAAACTAACTACAATTAATCAAATTGACCCACTATACAC
>JAYEGD010000316.1:0-6786 GCA_034658915.1 Campylobacterota bacterium
GAAGAGGGAAGAGCAGAAAATAGACGTATTGAAGTAGAAGTTAATAGGAATATTGAAGCAAAAAAGAGTTCTGTAAGTGAAGATGACTCATTTTATATGATGGAAGAGTAGAGGTGTAACAGATGAAAAATAGTAATAAATTTGGTACAAAAATTGTACTTTCACTTGTTCTAAGCAGTTTAATTCAAGCAGAGACACTAAAAGAGGTTGTTGAAGATGTTTTGAACACAAACCCTATTATTTTAGAGAGATTAAATAACTATAATGCAGTACGTGAAGATGTTACAGTTTCAAAAGCAGACTATTTACCAAAGTTAGACTTGAGAGTTGCGGGTGGACATGAACAGACAACAAAAGAGACACTAAACAATAATAATCCTGTAAATTTGAATGTTTATGAGTCATCACTAAAGCTTACTCAAAATGTTTTTAGAGGTTTTAATACCTATTATGATGTACGTGCAAATGAGGCAAGAAAGGCTGCTGCTGCATATAAGTATGTAGAGCAAGCAAATATGGTTTCACTTGATATGGCTAGAACATATATGGAAGTTTTAAGAAATCGTGATCTATTAATTAATGAAGAAGATAATGTAAAGATTAATGAAGAGATTTTTGTAAAAGTTAAAAAACTTTATGACAATGGTTTAACGACACTCTCTGAAGTGAATAAAATTGAGTCATCTCTATCTTTAGCTATGTCAAATTACACAGTTAAACAAAATGATTTAAAAGATGCAACACATAATTTGCACCGTATTTTAGGTAGATACATAGATATTAAAGATATGAAATACCCTACATGTACACTTAGTCTGCCAAAAAGCAGAGAAGATGCATTAGAGTATGCAATTAAGAATAATCCATCTCTGCTTGTATCGAATTTTGATATTAAATTTGCACAAGAGGCACTCAAGCAGAGTCGTTCTGCTTATATGCCAACGGTAGATTTAGAGGTCACACAAGACTTTAACAAAAATAGTGGTGGGTATGTAGGAGATGACAACAAGTTTCGTGCTATGGCTGTTATGAACTACAATCTATTCAATGGCTTTTCAGACCAAGCAACAGTTCAAAAGAGAGTGAGCTTAGTTAATGAAGAGGTTCAACTTAAAAATAAACTAAGACGTGACACCATAGAGGAGTTAAACTTAGGTTGGGAAAAGCATGAGATGAAAAAAGATCAACTAGCTCATCTTCGTAAATATAAAGAGTTTTCACTAAAAACATTAACACTTTATTCTAAAGAGTATGATTTAGGTAGAAGAACACTACTCGACTTGCTCTCTTCTCAAAATGATTTTGTAAGCTCGAAAGCACAAATAATTAATGCTGAGACAGATATTTTAATTGCAAAAATGAGAGTTTTAGACTCAATGGGAGCATTTGTTATCTCTGTAATTAATGATGATAAACGTAGCACTATGTACTCAAATGTTGGCTTAGGTAAAAAAGCAGAAGTAGCTAAAGACACACTTCCAGCTAAAATTGATACAGATGGAGATTTAATTGCAAATGATGAAGATTTAAGCGACAACTCACTGAAAACTAAGCCTCTATCGTTTTATGGACAAGCAATCTTTGATGGATCAGTTACAAAAACACTCCATTATGGCTTCTTAACATATACAGACGAAGACTCTACTACCTTAGATGAAAATTCTACTCAGCAGTTAAATGATATGCTAGAAGATATTGCAAATCTTGATAGAGATAGATTAAAAATTGTAGTATATTCTCACACTGATGACTCTTTTTCAAAAGATGAGTCCATGCAGTTGTCAAAAGAGCGCGCAGATAAAATTATGGCTCAAATTCAAGATGCTGGTGTTGCGAAAGAGAACATAGTAGCAGATGCATTAGGTAAAATTGTTCCACTCTATATTGATGAGGGAAATGCTGTAGAAGCAAACAATAGAACAGAAGTTTTAATCCAACAATTAGCTCCAGAACCTGTTAAAGATGTTGTGGATGAAAATAAAACAGAAGTAGATGAGTTAGATGATATGCCAAGTGATGACTCTGAAATGCCAGATGATGACTCTATTGTTGCTGAACCATTGGCTACAAATGAGACATCAATTGATGGTACAGACACTGCACTTCCAGTAGTTGTGGAAGAGAGATACAATGCTGATACTCTTGAAACTACAACTTATAACGATGCAGCTAGTGGAATCACCGTAATTAGTGAGGGTGGAACTGCAGTTGTAGAAGCAACTGAACTTAAAATAAGAGAGTTACCAGACACGGCTTCGCAAGTGCTAGGTTATTACTACAGTGGTGATACTATAGATGTTGAGCAAAAAATTCGCAACAATTTGGATCAAATGTGGATTAAAACTAAAAAGGGTTATATCTCTGCTAATTATGTAAGTTTTAATTAGTTACAATGAGCAACTATAAATTTTAAATAAGGGTAGCAAATGCTAGCAAGTCTTGATAACGTAAAATTTGATGCACTTTTAGAGACTCTAGTCTTATATACGAAACTATACGATAAGCCATATACTGCAGAAGCTTTAACTGCAGGGCTTCCAATTAGTCCTGATGAGTCAACTCCTGAACTATTTTCTATTAATAAATCTAAAGGTCTGTTTTCTCGTGCAGCTGCTAAAGCTGGAATGAAATCTAGTATTTTCAAAAGACCACTAGATACTATTTCACCACTTCAACTCCCTGTAATTATTCTTTTAGCAAACCAAGGTGCTTGTATTTTAGACTCAATAGATGAAAAGACAGGCGAAGCAACAATCTTTATGCCATCAGAAGAGCCTGTTCCTATTGTAATTGATTTTGATATGTTAGAGAGTCAATACATAGGGTTTGGTTTTTTAGTTAAGAAAAATTTTGAGTTTGCACAAGAGAATAAAAAGACTCTTAACTTAAAACAAAAACATTGGTTTTGGAGTACAATTGCTCTTTCAAAAGGAATATACAGAGATGTTCTTTTTGCAGCACTTTTAGTCAACTTATTTGTTTTAGCAACGCCACTTTTTACTATGAATGTATATGACAGAGTTGTTCCAAATAATGCTGTTGAGACGCTTTGGGTTTTTGCAGTTGGTGTTGTAATTATTTATACATTAGATATATTTTTAAAACTTACTCGCTCCTACTTACTAGAGAGTGCAGCTAAAAAAAGTGACATAATTATGTCCTCTATTTTATTTGACAAAGTTTTAAGTCTTAAAATGGCAAATTCACCTCAATCTATCGGCTCATTCGCTAATACAATTAGAGATTTTGATTCAATTAGAGGTTTTTTAACTAATGCAACAATGACTGCTCTTGTTGATTTACCATTTACAATTATTTTTCTAGCAGTAATTGCCTACATTGGTGGTGTTATTGTCTTAATTCCTCTTGTTACTGTTGTAATTATATTGGGTTATGCATACTTTGTAAAAAAACCTTTAAGAGCAAGTATTGAGTCAACACATGAAGCTCAAGGTAAGAAAAATGCTGTTTTAATTGAGACATTGGGTAACTTAGAGACAATTAAGTCTATGAGTACTGAGGGACGCTCTCAGTGGAAGTGGGAAGAGACAATTGGAGAGATAGCAACTAAAAGTGTGAAATCTCGTCTTTTATCTGCAACAATTCCAACAATTACACAGTTTCTAATTCAAATTAATAGCGTTGGTATGGTCGTAGCTGGTGTCTATTTAATTAAAGAGCATGAGTTAACAATGGGTGGATTAATTGCTATTGTCTTACTAACAGGGCGAACATTGGCACCATTGGGTCAAGCAACAGGGCTTATGACAAATTATGAAGATACAAAACAAGCGTATGATGCAATTAACAATATTATAGATATGCCAAGCGAGCGTCCAGATGGAAAACAGTTTGTTACAACACCAGATTTTACAGGTAATATTGAGTTTAAAGATGTTACGTTTACATACCCAGATGCGGATATGCCAGCGTTGAAAAATGTATCTTTTGTCGTTAAATCTGGAGAGAAAATTGGAATTATTGGGAGAATTGGATCTGGAAAAAGTACAATAGAGAAGTTAATGCTTGGACTTTATGAACCAGACTCTGGCTCAATTTTAGTTGATGGGTTAGATATTAACCAAATTGATCCTGCAGATTTACGTAAAAATATTAGCTATGTCTCTCAAGACACAATGCTATTTAAAGGTACTGTTAAAGAGAATATCATATATAGAGCTTCACATGTAAATGATGCAGCGATGATTAAAGCAGCTCAAATATCAGCAGCAGACCAGTTCATTAAAAGACACCCTAAGGGTTACGATATGCCAATTGGTGAGCGAGGAGTAGGGCTATCTGGTGGGCAGCGTCAAAGTATTGGAATTTCAAGAGCATTTTTATTTCCAACACCTATGATTATTTTAGATGAGCCAACTTCATCTATGGATCAATTGACTGAGTCTTTGGTTATGAAAAATATTGCTGATGCTACAAAACACCAAAACTTAATAATAGTTACACAAAAGATGGTTCTTTTAAATGTTGTTGATCGTGTAATTGTCATGCATGAGGGTAAAGTCTATCTTGATGGTCCAAAAGATGAAGTGTTAACAAAAATGCAAAAGGGCTCATAATGAGAGATAGATTTCAATATTTTCTTTACAAATTAAAAAAACTTCTTATGTTCAAAAAAAAGAGAAAGAATTATGAATATAATGAGACCGATTATGAGTTTATGGGGAGTCTTAGTGCTGCAATTTTAGCTAGAGCACCTAGTAGAGTAAATAAGATTTTGATGTTTTGGTTTGGTACTGTAATAGTATTTATTTTATGGGCATCATTTGCAAGCATTGATGAAGTTGTACGTGGAGATGGTAAAGTTATTCCATACAGTGAAAATCAACTTGTAAGTAATCTTGAGGGTGGTATTGTAGATGCAATTTTAGTAAACCCTGGAGATAGAGTAACTGCTGGACAAGTTATTATGAAAATTTCTAACTCAGAGACACGATCTAGTTACGAGTCTAATGAGTATAAAATTTATGAACTTCGTGCAAAAAGAGCTAGACTATATGCAGAAGCTACAGGCAAGCCATTTAGATATATTAGAACAAAAGATAGCGAATTTAAAAAAATTCAGGATATGGAAAAATCTCTTTATGATTCAAACAAGAATGAAGAGAGAGCTAAAAGTGATGTACTTCTTTCTCAAATTGAACAAAGAAAAGAGGAGATGGCTGAAACTAAACAGAGAATTATTCATCTTAAAAAATCACTTTCACTCTCTAAAGAAGAGGTTGCAATGATTGAGCCTATGGTTAAAGAGGGAATTAAGTCAAGAGTTGAATTTTTGCAACTAAAGCGCGCACTGAATGATGTAGAACAGCAACTAAGTTCTGCACAATCTGAACTGCCAAAACAGCGCGCTGCAATTAGAGAGTACCAACAAAAGAAAATTGAGAGTTCACTTATGTTTAGCAACGAAGCAAAAGAGAAACTAAATGAGGCTAGTGCAGAGTTAGATAGAATCCAAGCAAGTAAGAAATCTCTACATGATCAAGTTGACCGCTCTGTTGTTCGCTCACCCGTAGATGGAGTTGTACAAGATTTACTAGTAAATACAATTGGTGGCGTTGTAAAACCAGGTCAAGAGTTAATAGAGATTGTTCCAACAGATGATGTGTTAGTTCTTGAGGTGAAAATTAAACCAAGCGATATCGCTTTTATTCATCCAGGTGCAATAGCTATGGTAAAATTTACAGCGTATGACTACTCAATTCATGGTGGTTTAGAGGGAAAAGTTTTTGAAATTAGTCCAAATACAATAAAAGATGAGGATGGCAATGTCTTTTATGAAATTAAAATTAAAACAAATAAAAACTACTTAGGAAGTGCTGAACACCCTTTACATATTATTCCTGGTATGGTTGTCTCAGTTGATATTGTAACAGGAGATAAGACAATAATGGAGTATATTTTAAAACCTATTTTAAAATCTAAAACTTACGTATTTTCGGAGAGATAAATGATAACAATATATAGTACAGACAGTGATGTAGTAAAACATTTCAAAAGTTGTATAACTGTTGATAGTATTGAAGTTATAGAAAATTTATATGAGTTAGAAGAGATGATTTCAGATGGTAGTGAAAATATCATTATTGCAGATTATGATAGTGTAGCTCATGAGATTAACCAGCTATTGCAAAGCGATAAAATTGCTAAAAATATGGTTATTTTGGAGTCTAGTCCAATTGTTGCAATTGGTAAATCTCTTATTAGAAGAGGCATAAAGGCTTATGGTAACTCTATGATGAGAGATGTCCATATTCAACAAATAATTGATAGCATTAAAATGGGAAGAGTGTGGATGTATCCAGAGTTGGGTTCAGCAATTATTAAAGACAGTATGATTAAAGAGAGTAGTGAAGAGAGTGAACTTTATGAAAGAGTAACATCAAAGGAGAAAGCAGTAATTCATCTAGTTTTAAAAGGACTAAATAATAAAGCAATCTCAGAAAAATTGTACATATCTGAACGAACAGTTAAAGCTCATTTAACATCTATTTTTTCTAAACTACATGTAAACGATAGACTCTCTTTAGTGCTACTTTTTAAGTAGCACAATCCTCATAACTCAATTAATTTTTAAAGGCAATAGACGTGCTAGATATTTTTAAACAACAAAAGAGCTTTTTAACAAGAGCTAAAGAGAAAAGCTCTTTTAAATACATTCTTAATTTTGATGATAATGGTGCATACATTGAAGTGTGTGACACAAAACTAAAGCCAATTCTAACAGTAGATTACAGGGTATATAATGGTGTTGATAGAGAGATATTA
>JAYEGD010000317.1:0-6710 GCA_034658915.1 Campylobacterota bacterium
GATGTGTCCAGGTTTTGCAAGCTCATTGGGATGAGACATAGGATTTGCAAGAATTTTAATAGTCATATCTCTCTCGCCAGCTGAAATTCCTGTTAATGCAGCAGTTGCATCAACTGAAACTGTAAAAGCTGTCTCATAAGATGATGTGTTTGAGCTAACCATTGGTACAAGTTGTAATCTTGAAGCTATTGACTTACTAAGTGCAACGCAGATAAGTCCTCTCGCATGTGTTGCCATAAAATTCACATGTTGAGGAGTTGAAAATGTAGAAGCATAGACTAAGTCACCCTCATTTTCTCTATCTTCATCATCACACATAATTACCATATTACCTTTTTTAATCTCTTCTATTGCTTCTAATACACGTTTAATTGGAGTCATAAATATCACTTTATTAAGAAATTTTCGCGATTATACTAAAAAATAGCTCTGAAAATAATAAATGATTTAAAGTTGATTGACATAGACTCAACTTATGTGATATAATTAAATAAAATCAATAATGGGAATTTTCAATATGAGTAAAAGTTTATATGATACATTAGGAATAAGTTCAGATAGTTCTGAAGCAGAAATTAAAAAAGCATATCGTAAATTAGCGCGTCAATACCATCCAGACGTAAATAAAAGTCCCGAAGCAGAAAATAAGTTTAAAGAGATAAATGCAGCTTATGAAGTTTTGGGAGATAAAAGTAAAAAAGCACAGTATGACCAGCATGGCGATAGTATGTTTGGTGGACAAAATTTTCACGATTTTGCTCAAGGTCAAGGTTCAGGCGTTGATTTAGATGAGATTTTACGCTCAATGTTTGGCGGTGGCGGTTTTGGTGGTGGAAGCTCGCACTTTGGTGGCGGTTCTCAATTTGGAGGAGGTTCACACTTTGGTGGTGGATTTCAACAGCAACAACAAAACTTAGATATAGAGTCAAACATTACAGTACCATTTGCAGTTGCAATTTTAGGTGGAAAACACTCAGTCTCTATGCAAGGTAGTAGTTTTGATATTAAAATACCAGCAGGTATTAAAAACAGAGAGAAGCTTCGTGTAAAAGGTAAAGGTCACTCTAGTCACGGACGTAGTGGAGATTTGTATCTAATTATTAATGTTGCACCACATAGTGATTATGAGCGTGACAATGATGATTTAATTATGCATTTTGATGTCCCACTTAAAGCTGCTCTTTTTGGTGGAACAGTAGAGATTAAAACACTGGAAAAAACAATTAAATTAAAAGTTCCACAAAATACAAAAAACAACCAAAGTTTTAGGGTAAAAGATATGGGAGCAACGAACAGAAAAACATCTGAGCGTGGTGCACTCTACCTAAAAGCAAACATTGTATTACCAAAAGTTGAAGAGATGGATGAAGATTTAGTAAAACAGATGCAAGAGAAGCTCTAAATTATGTTTCACCAATATGATGAGCCTGTATATTTAATAAGTGTAGTTGCTAAAATATTAGATATTCATCCTCAAACACTTAGACAGTATGAGCGTGAAAATCTAATTACTCCATCTAGATCAAATGGCAAAATTCGTCTCTACTCACAAAGAGATATAGACAAAATAAAGATGATTTTAAGATTAACTCGTGAACTAGGTGTAAACTTAGCAGGGGTTGATGTAGCATTAAGATTAAAGACACAAATAGAGTTAATGGAAGATGAAATAGCTCAACTAAGAGAGGAGCTACTTCAAGCAAAAAACAGCTCATGCATTCCAAGTGACAAAGCACTCGTTACAAAAAAAAGCATCTATGAGATGATTATATTTGAGAGCAAATAGAAAGAGCAAAATTGCTATAAAGAAGAATTAACAACAATTTTGAGATAATATCGCAAAACAAAAAATTAAGGTAATAACATTATGGCAACTTACGTTTATGGGCATACTAACCCTGATTCTGACTCTATTTGTGGTGCTATTTCATTAGCATATTTAAAAAATCAAATTGGTGAGGATTGTGTCGCAGTTTCTCAGGGTAAAATTTCTCCTGAGACTGAGTTTATTCTTAATAGATTTGGTTTTGATACTCCTGAGATTAAAACTGAATTTGCTGGTTGTGATGTGTATGTAGTAGATCACTCTGATTTGGCTCAAAGTCCTAAAGATGTAGCTGAAGCAAACATATTGGGAATTGTAGATCATCATAAATTAGGTGACATCACAACATCTACTCCACTAGAGTGTTGGATTCGTCCTGTTGGGTGTTCAAACACAGTTATTAAAGAGATGTTTGATTACCATAGTGTTGAAATTCCAAAAGATATTGCTGGAATTATGTTGTGTGCAATTTTAAGTGATACTGTTATTTTTAAATCTCCAACTTGTACTAAAATTGATACAAAAGTTGTTAAAGAGTTAGCTAAAATTGCTGGTATTGAAGATTACAAAGCTCTTGGCATGGAGATGTTTGAGGTTAAATCTGCTGTAAAAGGTGTAGCTCCTAGAGAGTTAGTTCTACGCGATTTTAAAGACTTTGAGATGAGTGGTAACAAAATAGGTGTAGGACAACTAGAAGTAGTAGATTTGAGTGTTTTTGACACAATGAAGAGTGAGTTACTAGAAGATATTCAAAAACTTAAGGTTGAGGGTGAGCGTCATAGTGTATTATTGCTTCTTACAGACATTATGGCAGAGGGTTCACTAATGCTTGTTAGTTCTGATGATAGTAGTGTAATTGAGTCATCATTTGGTTGCAAAATTGAGAATGATGAGGTCTATTTAGATGGAGTGTTGAGTCGTAAAAAGCAAGTTATTCCATTCTTAGAAAAAGGGTTTAAATTATGAAAATAGAGTACGTTGGTCCTAAAGCAAAAATCTCTTCTACTGGTGTTGATTTTGACAATAATAAAGATGATAAATTCAAATACTTAAATGTTGCATGTCAACTTATTGATGCACTTGACCATGAGTATATAGAAGATAAAACTTATGTTTATGATTCTAATGGGAAAAACTTTAATAGCAGTGAAACATTAGCGTTAATTAAAAAATATCGTCCCGATTTTGAAAAAGAGGTTGATCTACATGTAGATGAGACAAAAGCTGAAATAGAAGATGATTTACTACGTGCAACTGATAACAAAGTTTTATGTGACGAAGAGTGTCAAGTTTTACGAAAAAATATTATGATTATGAAAAAGTACAATATTCAACGTACTGTTAATAAAGCCATATACTATATTTTAGTAGAGATTTTAGCAACTATTATGGAGCGTGACCATATTGATTATGTAACTGTTCCTATGCTTCAAGAATATACTCATGTTTTACACTCTGTTCAAGGAGTCTTAACAAAATTAAAATTTCCAATTGATACAGACTTAGATATCTATGAAAAAGATGGTGAAATCTTTGCAACACTTAAAGTTGTAAGTATTACAGCTAATAAGCCTCCATTATTTTAAGCACTATTAAGCAGTAAGAAATTTTTGCATAACCTCTGCTAATCTATCTTTTTTTAGAGGTTATTTGCATAATCTTCCACTAATTTCCTTTCATTAAAAATTTATTTAAACTTCTCATCAATAACTTCTTATCTACTGGTTTTGAAATATAGTCATCCATACCTGCACTTAAAAACCTCTCTTTATCACCATTTAACGCATTTGCAGTAAGAGCAATAATTGGAGTGTGTAGTAACTCATCTCTATTCTCAATTTCTAAAATCTTTTTGGTTGCTTCTACACCATTCATAACTGGCATATTCTCATCCATTAAAATTACATCATAACTATTTTTACTAAATAAATCTACTGCTTCAGAACCATTATTTGCAATGTCAAAACTCAATTTTAACTTTTTTAGAAGCACTTTCATAAAGAGCTGATTGGTAGGGTTATCTTCTACTAAAAGAGCTTTAAAGGAGTCAAAATAGAGACTAGATACTCTCTCTTTTTCTATACTATCTTCACAATCACTATTTACATGTAATTCAAAACAGAATTCACTTCCAACTCCCACTTCACTCTTTACTTTTAACTCACCACCTAGTAGTCTTATTAATTCACTACTAATAGTTAGTCCTAAGCCAGTACCGCCAAAGCGTCTTGTTGTCGAGTTATCTTCTTGCGTAAATGATTCAAATATATTTTCTAATTTATCCTCATTAATCCCTATTCCACTATCTTTAACACTTACATGTAATATATCTTCTTTAAAGTTTACACTTAACTCAATCTCTCCATTTTCGTCTGTAAATTTAACTGCATTACTCAATAAATTACTAACAACTTGCTTAAGTCTTAGTGCATCACTTTTAATACATTTTGGTAAATTATCACTACATGTAAAAAGAAGATTAATACTCTTTTTAGAACATTTTGCATCATATAGACGCAAAATATTTTTCATCTCATTTTGAATATTAAACGGATGTAGTTCAACATGAAGTTTTCCACTCTCAATTTTAGAAAAGTCTAAAATATCTTCAATAATTTGAAGTAACATCTTACTAGCACTACTAATAATTTCAATATATTGTAACGACTTTTTATCTGTACTACTATCTTTTAAAAAATCAATAAAACCTAAAATTGCATTGAGTGGTGTTCTTATCTCATGACTCATATTTGCTAAAAATTCAGACTTACTCTCAGAAGCTTTTACTGCTCTATCTCTTTGCATATTCGCTATTTTTGTCTGCTCTTGAATTATTACTTCTTGATTTTTAATTAAATTTTCAAGCATAACTTTATCGCTAATATCTACACCAACAGCCATGTATGACTCAATGCTTCCACTAATATCATTAAATATTGGCTCTACTTTTAACTCATTCCAGTACTCTTTTCCACTACTATCAATATTTTTAATATTTCCATAATAGGTTTTACCAGACTCAATACTCTTCCACATACTCTCATATACTCTTTTTTCAACACCTGGATGTCTTACAATACTATGCGTCTTGCCTAGCAGCTTATCTTCACTGTACCCAGACATTCTACAAAAAGCGTCATTAACTGAAACTATTTTTCCACTTAAGTCTGTAGAGGTAATAGCGATATGTTTATTAACAATATTTAAATATGTTTGAAGCTCTTTAGTTCTAGCATCAACCATTTTTAATAAGTTAGAGTTTAAAAATTCCAACTCTTTTTTTGATTTTTCTAGCTTATACAAGAATAAAAACAGAAGAGTTAAAAATAGAACTGCTAAGAGCATCTTCTCTTTAAACTCTTTTAGTACATAACCATAATCTTTACTTATTTTGTAAGATATCATATAACCGACATCTGCACCTTTAATATTTTTTATTGGTAAAAACGAGACAGCATAGTAGATATCATTTGATTTAATATATTTTACAAATGAGTTATAATTTTGAAGCTCATCACTAATGTTATCATCTCTCAAAACTCTATTTATATTTTCAAAATTCGATAAAGAGATAATTTTAGAGTCACTTAACTCTTTTTTGTAATCCACAACTAGGCTAGATTCATTATAATAGTTACTATCGATTTTACTAACTTCATAATTTTTCTTTTCACTCTTAAATACTTTACCCTCTATAACGCTTCTATCTAGTATCATATACTCATAAGTTCTGTAAATATTTTGAGAAAGATTGTTAATAACGTTAAACCCTACGCTAACTTCAACACTTCCAATATGTTTACCACTATTAAATAGAGGAAAAATATAACGATATCCACTAAATATTTTACCCTCTTCAAATCCTGAAATATTTTTAAAGTTACTGTTAACAAGATCTATTGAGTACCTAAAATCTTTTAAATCATCTCCGAATTTATTTGGTTTATGAAATCTTAAAAAGCTCTTTGAATCTGGAAAATGAAAATGAAACTGTTGAATACCAGATTTTTTTAAATTTTCATATAGATATTGTAGTTTTTTATGTAACTCATCTCTATAAACAGTACGCTCTTTTTCAGTTTTAGCCTCGTAAGCCAACTGCTGTATATTTAAGATATCTGGGGTATTAATTATGTTATTAAAAATAAGTTCAGCAGAGTTTTGATACTGTGTGAGTACAGACTCAACTTGATGCTTATGGTTAGTAATAGTGTCAGAAGTGAGCTTCTCTACTCTTCTATCTTTTTCACTCTCAATATATAAAAATGAAACTAGGATTGAAATAGCAAATAGTGCAATATATATTAATTTACTCAACTATATCTCAACACAAAATATTGCACATTTATCTTCATTATATGCTTCAATTGTCCCATTATGTAACTCAACAATCTGTTTTGCAATGTTCAATCCTACACCCATACCTTTATTAACCTTTGTACTAGCAAATGGATTAAAGATATTTGGTAAGACATGCTCAGGAATACCATCTCCAGCGTTATCTTTAATTTTAATCACTACTTTTGAATTTTCATTAGATATATCTATATCTATTTTTCTATCTTCTATATTTTTAGTAGATTTTTCAAACTCATCACAAGCGTTATTCAAAATAATAATCCACACCTGCTCCATCTTCTGTTTAATAATATTCGCATTGAAAATTTCACTGTTTTCATCAAGTTCGAGCGTAAAAGGTCTCTTATTTATGTAAATTGGTGCTAAATGTTTTGCACGGCTATACACCATTCTTGTTGAGTGAATTATTGTAGAGTAGATATTATTCTCCTCTTTTTTATCACTACCTTTTTTTGCTATCTCTTTTGTGCTATCAATAATATTTTTAAGACAAAAGTGATTCTCGATGGTGGAATTTCTCGTCTTA
>JAYEGD010000318.1:0-23232 GCA_034658915.1 Campylobacterota bacterium
TTTTTCTATTTTTATATGTTTTTTTTGTAGAAAATTATAATATTTCGTAGGACTCAAGTGGCTCTATAAAATACAATTTAACAACAATTATAGATAAAAAAAGACTCAAAAGAAATTATAAAAATCCTATACACCCTCATCAATTAGCTTTTAGATTTATGGTAGAGAAATTTGAAAACTACTTAAAAAAAAATGATAGATATGGTCTTATATGAGATAAAAGTATAGAGTTGTAATATCAGATAATAAAGAGAGAAAAATTGATTAAAATAGCATTTATAGGCGACATTGTAGGGAGACCTGGACGCTCTATTATTAGAGATAATTTAAAACGTATTAAAGAGCGTGAGGGTATAGATTTCGTAATTGCAAATTATGAAAATGCTTCTCATGGGTTTGGTTTGACACAAAAAAACTCTAGTGAGCTTTTTGGAAATGGGATTGATGTTATGAGTGGAGGAAACCACTCTTTTGATAAAAAAGAGATAATGTCACTTTTTGACTCTTTAGAACTTTTACGTCCTCATAATTACCCCAAAGAGGTAGCTGGAACTGGTTGTAAAGTGTATGAAGTAAATGGCGAAAAATTAGCTGTTTTAAACCTAATGGGACACTTCTCAATGCCTTATGTCGATAACGCTTTTAGGTGTGCAAAAAGGAGTGTTGAAGCTCTACATGTAGAGGGTATTAAGAATATTTTCATAGATTTTCATGCAGAAGCAACAAGTGAAAAAAGAGCTATGATGATGATGTTGGAGGGTCAAGTAAGTGCAATAATTGGTACTCACACACACGTAAGCACAGATGACTTTCAAATTAGCTCAAACACTGCATATTTAAGCGACATTGGGCTAACAGGGTGTAGAGATAACGTAATAGGAATGGATAAAAAAGCGCCACTTGATAAGTTTTTAAATGGTGTAGGCGGTCACTTTGATGTTCCTAAAAGTTGCAAGAAAATTCTGCAATTAGCGGTTATGCAACTAGATGATGGGAAGTGTGTAGATGCTTACAAAATAAAATGTTTTGATGATAAAAGAGAGATTGTAACAAAGGCGTGGGTTGAGTAAGCTAGAACACATTAGTAGCACAACTGAACTTTATCAGTTTTTAGAGACTCTTAATTTACTAAAGAATTCACCAGAGTTTTGGTGGCCAAACTATGGAACTTTTGAGGTAGTCGTAGGAGCAATTTTAACTCAAAACTCCAAGTGGAGTAGAGTTGAGGTCTCTTTAGAGAATTTAAGAGCGCATAACTTATTACATGTAGAAGCACTTAGCCAGTGCGATATTGAGTTTTTACAACAACAAATTCAACCATCTGGAATGTATAAAAATAAGTCTAAATACCTAAAACTATTAGCACAAAATATAGTGAAGAGTTTTGAGAGTTTTGAAAACTTTGTTTTACAAGTAGGACGTTCATGGTTGTTAGAACAAAAAGGTATAGGCTTTGAAAGTGCTGACGCCATTTTGTGTTACGCATGTAAAAGAGATGTAATGGTAGTAGATAGTTATAGTGCAAAACTTTTACAAAAAATTGGTTATGAAGTAGAGAGCTATCAAGAACTTCAAGAGTGGTTTGAAGATGAAACACTGCAACATAACTACTACAAATACCACGGTATGATTGTAGAGTTTATGAAGAACCACTAATGTTACAAATTGTCCCTACAACCCGCTAAAGCTTCAAAAAGTATCAATAACTTTTAAAAATACTTTGTGTAAATCTTCAACCTCTTTTGCAGTTGTTCTCTCATTTATGGCATGAATTGTGTCGTTAATTACACCAAACTCTATTACATGTACACCATAAGGCGCAATGAATCTAGCGTCTGATGTTCCACCTGCTGTTGAGTGTTTAGGCTCTACATGTAGAGTGTTTTTAATTGCGTTGTCTATACATGTAACAATGTGTGTCTTATTTGATGTAACAAAAGGGTAGGCTGATTGGTCTAGTTTTAGTGTGTAGTCTAAATCTTTAAAGTGTTCAGAAACAAATTTTTCAATACTTTTTTGGTCTGTTTTTGTGGAGTTTCTCACATTAAACATCATTTTTAGGTTACTAGGAGTTACGTTTGTTACTTCCATGCCAGAGCGAATGTCGGTAATTACAAATTTGCTAGCACAGAAGTACTCATCCCCATCATCTAAATTAAACCCTGCAATATTGGGCAAAATTGGTGCGACTAAATTGATTGGATTGATTGCTTTTTCAGGATACGCTGCGTGACCTTGTTTTCCAACTACCTCAATAACGCCATTAATTGAGCCACGTCTTCCAACTTTTATTGCATCCCCAAATTTGCTCTCACATGTAGGCTCTGCAACTATGCAACTATGTGGTATCATATTGTGCTTCTTTAGATATTTTAGCACTTCAACCGTACCATATTTTGCAACTCCCTCTTCATCTGAGGTGAGTAAAAGCGAGAGTGTTCCATTAAATGACGCTGTATCTTTGAGTGCTTGAGTGAAAGCAGCAACACCACTTTTCATATCTTGCGTTCCTCGCCCATAGATGTAGCCATCTTTTTCTATCGCTTTGTATGGATCACTATCCCAGCCATTACCAGCTGGGACAACATCTACATGACCTGCAAAACAGAGATGTTCTCCATCGCCAAATTTTTTGTAAATAAAAAGATTTTTAACATCTTCAATATCAACTCTAACAGATGTGAAGTCACTTAAATATTGGCTTATAAACTCTAATGTATCACCATCATCTGGTGTTTCACTCTTTGATTCAATTAGTTTTTTAAATAGTTCTATTACTTGCATCTATACTCCTTGATTTTTAGCTAATTCTTAGTGCGTATGGCGAATATGCTCGTTGAGCTTGTAGCATTTGTGTTGCTACATTTAGCTTACTGCTCTCATCGCTTTTAAAACTATAATATTGCGGTATTGCAAAAGCATCTTTAGGTTGTGCCTTTGGTCTATTTTTTGGAGACATTTGAGACTCTAAAGTTGAATTATATGCTAATAGAGCTTGTTTTTCACTCTCTTTTTTATATGCAAAATCACTATATTGATTTTTTACATTACGTTTGTCGTATTCAAGATTGTTTGTATAGCTTTTTGGTGTAAGTTGATGAGAGTGTAGTATCTCTTCAAAATTGTGTGTAGTGGGCGTAGCTCTATTTTGATTGTGTGCTTGAACAAGCTCTTTAGCAAAATCTTTACTCCCACTGATTTTTGCTCTATTTTGAGTATCGACATTTTGAATAATAGGTAGTGTGGCTAAAGTATTTGCAATCATAATTTATAACTTAGCAAAATGTGTGCCAATATTTGTTATCATTGTTGTAAAAAATAGTGGTGTAAGTTATGCAAGAGTATTTTCATAGACAAATTCAGTTGTGGGGAGAAGATGTTCAAAACACTCTCTCAACAAAAAGTGTTGCAATAATTGGAGCAGGTGGGCTTGGCAGCTCTCTTTGTTACGCATTAGGAGCAGTAGGTTTAAAAGAGTTACATGTAGTAGATTTTGATGAGGTGAGTACGCACAATATTCATAGACAAATTGCTTTTAAATTAGGAGATGAAGAGAGCTTTAAAGCAGAGATAAATGCAAAAATTATTGAGAGGCGTTCAAAGTTTACAAAAGCCATCTCTCATGTTTGTGACTTTGAAACATTTTGCACAAAAGATATTAATGTAGATTTAATAATAGATGCAACAGACAACTTACATGTAAGAGCTAAAATCAACTCTTACTCAAAAAAGCATATAACACCATGGGTATATGGTTCAGTAGAGGCATTTCATGGGCAGGTCTGTTTTTTTGAGAATTCATCATTTGAAGATGCTTTTAAAATAACATCAAAAACCCCAGCTGGTATTGCTTGTCCTATTGTTATGAACATTGCATCACTTCAAGCAAACTTAGCTCTGAGGTATTTAGCAGGTTTAAGTGTCAAAAAAGATTTTTTATACTACATATTTTTTGACAAAGATGGAGAGTTTATAACACAGAAGTTTAATCTACCACATTAACTACTCACGCCAACATAATGCATTTACTGTTTAGAAATATAGTTGGCTAGTGCTTGAATTTGATTTTCATTTAAGCTATTTACTTGAGCGCTCATGATAGCTTTCATATTAGAGCCGTAGCTTCCATCTTTATAGCCATTAAGTGCAGCAGTAGTTTTTTCACTACTCCAACCTTTAATAATTTGTGAAGCATTCATCGCTTTTTTCTCAGCGTGAACACCATGGCAAGAGCTACATTTTTGAGCATAAAGGTTGCCACCATCTACAGGTTCAATAGCTTTTTTTACAGCAGCAATTGATTCATCTACTTTTTTTGAAGCTTCTTCACTCATTTTAGAGACACTATCTTGAGTGCTTTTAGCAACACTGCTCATCTCATTTAAACCATTATGTGCAGCATGACTCATATCATTTATACTATTGTGAGCAATGTCCATAATAGAGCTACTCTCTTTTTTAACCTCTTGTGCATCCTCTTTTGTACTGCTTTTAGCCTCTTTTACAACTTTGGTTGTAGTAGCTTCTACTGATTTTTCAGCACTTTGAATACTTTTTGATGGTTCATCAGATGTACACCCAATAAGTAGTGACGCAACAACGATTGAAATTAAACTATTTTTCATAAATGACCTTAGACAGTAAATTTTAGTGAGAAATATTATCTTAAGTTTAAGCAAAAAAAAATAGTATAATACAATTAGGTAAAATATTTAAAATTTAACAAAAAGGTATATAGAATGAAATTTACTCAAACATCTAACGCTCCTCAAGCTATTGGACCATACTCTCAAGCAGTTGTTATTAATGGTATGGTTTATACATCTGGGCAGATTGCTTTAACGCCAGAGGGTGAAATGTTGCAAAACGATATTGTAATTCAAACTCATCAAGTACTAAAAAATTTAAGTGCTGTTCTTGAAGCCTCTGGAAGTTCACTTCAAAATGTTGCTAAGACAACAATATTTTTAGATTCAATGGATGATTTTACGACAGTTAATGAGATTTACGCATCATATTTTAAAGAGCATAAGCCTGTTCGCTCAACAGTTGCGGTTAAAACGTTACCAAAAAATGCACTTGTTGAGATAGATGCGGTAGCTTTAATAAATAGTTAAAATATACTTCGATATAATTGCGAACTTTTTGAAGTCTTATTGAAGGAAGCATATGTACGCAATTATTAAAAACGGTGGTAAGCAATATAAAGTTCAAGAGGGTGACATTTTAACTTTAGATAAAATGTCTCTTGAGCCAAAAGCAACTATCGAGATTACAGAAGTTCTAGCAGTTAATGCTGGTGAACTAAAAACAGGGGCACCTTATGTAGATGGTGCAGTAGTTACTGCTGAAGTTATTAACGAAGGAAGAGATAAAAAAGTTATCATCTTTAAAAAACTTCGTCGTAAAGATAGCAAGAATAAACGTGGTTTTAGAAGAGATTTTACTCGCGTAAGAATTACTAAAATAGCAGCGTAATAACTTTACGCATAAAACTATAGGAGAAGATTATGGCACATAAAAAAGGTCAAGGTAGTACACAGAATAATCGCGATTCAGCTGGACGTAGATTAGGTGTTAAAAAATATGGTGGTGAAAGTGTTGTAGCTGGAAATATTGTTGTACGTCAACGTGGAACAAAAGTACATCCTGGTACAAATATGGGTATGGGAAAAGATCATACTCTATATGCATTAGTTGATGGTGTTGTGAAATTTGAGCGTAAAGATAAAACACGTCAACAAGTTTCAATAATCGCTGCTTCTTAATTAACACTTCTTTTATCGAGCACTATGCTCGATACTCTTTTTTATTATTATTTAATATTACACTTTTCACTACTTTTTACCATTGTTAGAGTCTATTATTAAGTAATATTTATTTATACTCACTTAATTCTCGAAAACAGAGTTTTCGTAGCTTTAGTGAGTAATATCAGTAAAAGGAAATATACCATGTTTAGCGATAGAGTTAGATTAAAAGTAAGTTCAGGCAAAGGGGGAATGGGATGCGTCGCATTTCGTCGAGAGAAGTTCGTTGTTAAAGGTGGTCCAAATGGTGGAGATGGAGGACGTGGTGGAGATATTGTATTTAAGTGCGATAATAATACTCACACACTTTCACATTTTCAAGGAAAACATGTTGTAAAAGCTGAAAATGGTCGTCCTGGATTGGGATCTAATATGACTGGAAAATCTGCTCCTAAGATGTACATTATAGTTCCACCTGGAACGCAAGTTATAGATGAAGAGAGTGAAGAGATTATTTTAGATATGACAACACATGGAGAAGAGAAAACATTTATTCGTGGTGGAAAAGGTGGACTTGGTAATGTTCACTTTAAATCCTCAACAAACCAGAGACCTACATATGCTCAACCAGGACAAGTGGGAGAAGATAGACAAATTAGATTAGAGCTAAAACTAATTGCAGATGTTGGTTTAGTTGGTTTTCCAAATGTTGGCAAATCTACACTTATATCAACAGTTTCAAATGCTACACCAGAGATTGCTAATTACGAGTTCACTACTTTAACACCAAAATTGGGTGTAGTAAATGTTGGAGAGTTTGAGTCATTTGTAATGGCAGATATTCCTGGAATTATAGAGGGTGCAAGTGATGGTAAAGGACTTGGATTAGAGTTTTTACGCCACATAGAGAGAACTAAAACACTGCTTTTTATGATAGACTTAGCAACATATAGAACACTTGAAGAGCAGCTAAAAGCTCTAAGAATTGAGTTAGAAAATTACTCTGAAGAGCTTGCTTCTAGAACATTTGCAGTAGCATTAACAAGAGTAGATGTATTGAGCGATGAAGATGCATCAGTTATTGTAAAGGAGTTTATTGAGGCTCTTAATTTAGAAATTTCATCTAATAGTGCATTTGGTTTTGATGAAGCACTACCGTATAATGAACAAAAAATTGATGATGAAATGTATGTTTATGAGAGAGCTAAACCACTATTTGTAGCTCCAATATCTTCAGTTATGAAAAGAAATATCGAGCCTATGAAATATGCTTTAAAATCTCTAGTTACAAGAAATAGATGAGACGTATTGTTATAAAGTTGGAAGTGCAGTTTTAAGTAAAAATGGTGAAATTGCACTAGATAGAATGATGGCATTAGTAGAGCTTAATGCTAAGCTTAATCAGAGCAATGAGGTTATACTAGTAAGCTCAGGTGCAGTCTCAACAGGATATACTCAACTAAAATTAGAGAAAAAAATTATTGCAAATAAGCAAGCTTTAGCCACTATTGATGAACTATTATAAAAAAAAGTTTGCAACAGGTGGTGTAATAAAAGCAACAGCATATGCTATGGAGCATGATATTGAAATGTTTTTAGCGAGTGGATTTAATTTAAATGATGTAGAGAGTTTTTTAGTTTACAATAAACAAGATGGTGGAACACTATTTAAAAAGGATTACATGTAATGCAAAAAGTTATATTTATGGGCACACCAGATTATGCACATGCTATACTACAAGAGATGATTAAGAGTGAAAACATAGATGTTGTTGCAGTTTTTACTCAGCCAGATAAACCATTTGGAAGAAAAAAAATTCTAACACCTCCACCTGTAAAAGTATTGGCACAAGAGAATGACATTAATGTTCTTCAACCTATTTCTATGAAAGATGAAGAGTCAATAAGCGAGGTTTTAAAAATAGAGTGTGACTTTATTATAGTTGCTGCATATGGACAAATTTTACCAAAAGAGATTTTAGAACATGCGCCATCAATTAATCTGCACGCATCTATTCTTCCAGCATATAGAGGTGCTAGTCCAATTCAGCAATCCCTACTGAATAATGATAAAAGAACAGGAATTACTGCTATGATGATGGAAGAGGGACTTGATTGTGGAGGTATTTTAAAAATCTCAACGATTGATATTGCTCCTAATGAGTTGGTTGAGTCACTGTTTGATAGACTAAGTGTTGAAGCTGCAAAACTCACACTACATGTAATAGATAATTTTAAAGCACTACATGTAGAGCCTCAAGATAGCACTAGTGCAACATATTGTAAGAAAATAACAAAAGCTCATGGTGAGGTAGAGTTTAATGATGCACAAGAGATTTATAATAAATATAGAGCTTTTACGCCTTGGCCAGCAATCTATTTGAAGAGTGGGCTTAAAATATTAGAAATCGAATCAATCAGCACAGACAAAAATTATGAGATGGGAAAAATTATTGAAATTAATAGAGATAGTGTTAGAGTTGGATGCAAAAGTGGTTCTGTTGTTATTTCAAAGGTTCAAGCACCATCTAAAAAAGCTGTTAGTGTAATTGATTATATAAATGGAAAAAGATTAAATATTGCAGACTATCTATCTTGATGATATAGACTCAACTCAAAGGTATTTGCTAGATGAGTTAAAGAGCAAAAATTTAGTTGCACCTTGTTGTGTTATGGCTACATCACAAAGTGATGGAAAAGGTAGTAGAGCAAATGAGTGGAAAAGTATTGATGGAAATTTTTTTATCTCCTTTGCAATAAACAAAAGTGAACTACCAATTGATCTAAAACTAGAGTCATCATCAATATATTTTGCACAAATTTTAAAAGATATTTTATCGAAAAAAGGCTCTAAAATTTGGCTAAAATGGCCTAACGATTTTTATATTGATGGAGCTAAAATAGGTGGAGTAATTACTAATGTATATAGAGATACGCTAGTGTGTGGAATAGGTTTAAACACAACAAATGCACCTAAAAATTTTGAAAAATTAGATATAGAAATTGAGAATAGAGTATTGCTAAAAATCTACATAAATAGATTGAAAGAAAAAAAAATGTGGAAGCATACTTTTAGCAATTATTTGTTAGAATTCGAGAAATCAAAAAGTTTTATTACACATAATAATAGTGAAGAAATTTCATTGAAAAATGCAACTTTAAATAGTGATGGTTCAATAGAGGCTAATGGCCAAAGGATATATAGTTTAAGATGAGTGAAATTATAGTTATTGCAAACCAAAAAGGTGGAGTTGGTAAAACAACAACTGCTGTTAATTTAGCTGCTTCACTTGCAGTTGCAGAAAAAAGTGTACTGCTTATTGATGCAGACCCACAAGCAAATGCAACTACATCATATGGTTACCACAGAAATGATTATGAGTATAATATCTACCATGTTTTAATAGGTGCAAAAAAATTAGATGATGTGCTTTTAAAAACTACACTTATAACACTAGATTTAATCCCATCTAACATCGGTCTTGTTGGTGTAGAAAAAGAGTACTACAGTGTAGAAAACTCAACAGGAAGAGAGCTTATTTTAAAAAAAGCAATAAGTAAATTAAAGAAAAAATATGACTACATAATTATTGACTCTCCTCCAGCACTAGGACCTATGACTATTAATGCATTAGCAGCATCAAACTCTGTAATAATCCCAATTCAGTGTGAATTTTTTGCCCTAGAGGGATTAGCACAACTTTTAAATACGGTTAAACTAGTTAGAAAAACAATAAATCCGAAGCTAAAAATAAAAGGTTTTGTTCCTACTATGTTTAGTTCTCAAAATAATCTCTCTAAACAAGTTTTTGCAGATTTAAGACTACATTTTAAATCTAAATTGTTTAAAAATAGTAGTGATGGCTATATTGTAATACCAAGAAATGTAAAGCTAGCAGAGAGTCCAAGTTTCGGAAAACCTACTATACTTTATGATGTAAAATCTAGTGGTTCAATAGCATATCAAGATTTAGCTAACGCACTTTTAAGGTAATCATATGGGAAAAAAAAGCTCAATCTCTTTAGGCAGAGGCTTAGGTGAACTTCTAGGTGAAATGGAAGCAGCTTATGATAGTGATGTACCAAAACAGTACAAAGTAGTAGAGATACCAACTTCTCAAATCTCTCCAAATCCGTATCAGCCAAGAAAAAGCTTTGATGAAAAGTCTTTACAAGAGCTAAGTGAATCAATAAAAGAGAATGGACTTTTACAACCAATAGTTGTGGTAGAAGATATAGACGGTTATGTATTAATAGCTGGGGAGAGACGTCTTCGTGCAACGAAACTAGCTAAAATAAAAAGAATTAAAGCAATTATTTCAGACGTTGATCAAGATAAGATGCGCGAACATGCTCTTTTGGAGAATATTCAGCGTGATGAACTAAATGCAATAGAGCTTGCAGATGCATACGCAGAGCTTTTAGAAGTGCATCAGTTAACACATGATGAGCTGTCACAAATGATTCATAAAAGTAGAACACACATAACAAATACTCTTAGACTTTTACAACTTTCAAAAAGAGCAAAAGATGCATTAATTGCAAAAAAGATATCAGCAGGTCATGCAAAAGTACTAATAACACTAGATGAAAAAGAGCAAACTTTAATGATAGATTCTATCATTGGTCAAAAATTATCAGTAAGAGATGTTGAAAATTTAATCAAGATTAAAAAAAATAGTGAACAAAAAATAGACTTAAAAGATGAAAAAAACGAAAAAAATGAGCTTGATTTTTCTCAACTTGAAGATTTTCTTAAATCAAATAAATGCAAAATAAGCGTTAATTCTAATAAAATTAGTGTCGAATTTGTAACACAAAGTGATATTAACTCATTTTTAGAACTCATTTCACATTAAATTAACTTACTTTAACAATTACTTCAATTTATAAATAGTATAATCTCGTAACTTTTAGGAGGTGATATGTTAGATATAAGTCCATTGATGTTAATCAGTACGCTCATAATCTTTCTTATCCTTATTGCCCTTTTAAATAGTTGGTTATACAATCCTCTATTTGCATACATGCAAAAACGTGATGAAGACATCGCAAATGATCTAAATGAAGTTGGATCAAATGATGGTGAAGTTGACGCACTTTTGAAAAAAGCAGATGAGATTGTTAACGCAGCTAAGTTAAATGCTATGGCATTAAGAGAAAAAGTTATTGCGGATACTAAGGAATTGGCTGACAGTAAACTAGAAGCAACACGAGCTGATATAGCAAGTGAATACGCTAAATTTAAAGACTCTTTATTGGAAGAGAGAAATGAGTTGAAATCTTCACTTATTACTCAATTGCCAACATATAAAGATGCACTTAAATTAAAAATAAGTCAAATATAAGGATGGCATGTGAGTAAATTACTACTATCTTTAATAGCATTGTCTGCATTTGCATACGCTTCTACACATGGTGTTGAAGCACTAGGTGATGCAAATGTAGATATCGATCACTCTACAGATATTGTTCAACGTACAGTAAACTTTTTACTTTTTGCTGGTGTTTTATACTATCTTTTAGCTGAACCAGTTAAAAACTTTTTTAGTGGTAGAAGTCAGGATATAGCTGATGAACTTGAAAAAGTTCAAGAAAAATTGCGCGAATCAAAGCGTGAAAAAGAGAAGGCTAATCTAAAAGTAGAAGAGGCTGAAGCTTTTGCAAAAGAGTTGATGATATCTTCAAAAAAAGAGAATGAGCTTATAAGCGATAAAATGATGAAGCAGTGCGAATCAGATTTAGAAGTTATGGGTAAACAAAACCAAGCACTTATGGAGCTAGATAAACGTAATATGGTACGTGAAGTAGTTACAGAGGTAATGGAAGAAGTTCTTTCTAAAGATAATGCTAGTTTAGGTAAAGATGAAATGGCACAAATTATCATGAAGAAGGTTGCATAAATGGAAGAGTTAATAGCTAAACGTTATATTAAAGCATTTAGTGATAGTGTTGATGCTGAATCATTCACTAACGCATCTGTGTTATTTGATGTATTGACTCAAGAATTTTCTAATACAAAATTCAAAGAGATAGTTTATAGTCCAAGTATTTCAAATGAGATAAAGCTAGAGCTACTGTTAGCTTCAGTTAAAAATGCTGATTCTAAAGAGTTGAATAACTTAATCTCATTGCTAGTAGAGCATGGACGTATAGAAGTTATTCCAGCAATTGCTTCAGGTATGAAAAAAGAGATAGCACGTATTAATAAAAATTACACTGGAAAAGTATTCTCTAATAGTGAAATTGAAGACTCTACAATATCTGGTTTAAGTGCTGGATTAAGTAAGAAAGTTAATGCAAACATAGTGTTAGAATTTGTTAAAGATGACTTTGATGGTATTAAAGTTGAAGTTGAAGATTTAGGGTTAGAAGTACAATTTTCTAATAACAGATTAAATAGTCAACTTGTTAATCATATTTTAAAAGCAATTTAAGTCCAAGAAAGGAGAACATAGTGGTAACTAAAGTACAAGCAGATGAAATAAGTTCAATTATTCAAGAGCGTATTGGAAATTTCGAACTAAGTGTAGATATCAACGAGACTGGTAAAATAGTCTCTTATGCAGATGGTGTTGCACAAGTATATGGTCTTAACAATGTTATGGCTGGAGAAATGGTTGAGTTCGAAGACGGAACTGAGGGTGTAGCAATGAACCTTGAGGAATCAAGTGTTGGTGTTGTTGTACTAGGTAAAGGTGTTGAGTTACGTGAGGGAATGAGCGTTAAGCGTTTAAATAAACTTTTACGTGTACCTGTTGGAGATGCACTTTTAGGACGTGTAGTTAATGCAATTGGTGAGCCAATAGATGGCAAAGGTCCAATTGAAGCAACTGAATCACGTTTTATTGAAGAGAAAGCTCCTGGCATTATGGCTCGTAAATCAGTTCATGAACCATTAGCTACTGGTATTAAAGCAATTGATGCTCTAGTTCCAATTGGTCGTGGTCAACGTGAGCTTATAATTGGTGATAGACAAACAGGTAAAACAACTGTTGCTCTTGATGCTATTATGAATCAAAAAGGTAATGGTGTTGTTTGTATCTATGTTGCAATAGGTCAAAAAGAGTCAACAATTGCTCAAGTTGTTCGTCGTTTAGAAGAGCATGGCGCAATGGAATATACAATCGTTGTATCTTCAACTGCATCTGAAGCTGCTGCGTTACAATTTTTAGCTCCATATGCTGGTGTAACAATGGGAGAGTATTTCCGTGATAACGCACGTCACTCTTTAATTGTATATGATGATTTAACTAAACATGCTGTTGCTTATCGTGAGATGTCACTAATTCTACGCCGTCCTCCGGGTCGTGAAGCATATCCTGGTGATGTTTTTTACCTACACTCTCGTCTATTAGAGCGTGCTGCAAAAGTTAATGATGAGTTAGGTGCTGGTAGTTTAACTGCTTTACCTATTATTGAGACGCAAGAGGGCGATGTTGCGGCATATATTCCTACTAATGTTATCTCAATTACAGATGGTCAGATTTTCTTAGAAACAGACCTATTTAACTCAGGTATTCGTCCTGCAATTAATGTTGGTCTATCTGTTTCACGTGTTGGTGGTGCTGCTCAAATTAAAGCAACTAAACAAGTTGCTGGAACTTTACGTCTTGATCTTGCTCAATATCGTGAATTACAAGCATTTGCTCAATTTGCATCTGACTTGGATGAAACAAGTCGTAATCAACTAGAGCGTGGACAAAGAATGGTAGAAGTGTTAAAGCAACCACCATACTCTCCACTATCTGCAGAGAAACAAGTTTTAGTTATTTTTGCTGGTAATGAGGGTTATTTAGATGATTTTGATGCATCTTATGTAACTAAATTTGAAGCAGAACTATATCCATTTATTGAAGCATCATATCCTCAAATTTTTGAGAATATTAGAAGCGCTTCAAAAATTGATGAAGAAACTAATTCTCTTATGAAAAAAGCACTTGATGAGTTTAAAACTACATTTGTTGCTGAATAGGCTTTAAAATGGCTAATTTAAAAGATATTAAAAGACAGATTGGAAGTGTATCTAATACGCAAAAAACAACTCGTGCTATGAAACTTGTTTCAAGTGCTAAGTTGAGACGTGCTGAAGAGTTAGCTAAGCGATCTCGTCTTTTTGCTAGTAAAATGAACCAAGTAATGGGTGATATAGCAAACCGTGTTAATAAAAACACTATTGGTGGAATAGAAAATCGCTGTTTTAAACCAATGCAAAATATTGAAATGGTAGATATAATCTTTGTTACGGCTGATAAAGGTCTTTGTGGTGGATTTAATATCCAAACTCTAAAAGCGGTTAAAAATCTGCTTTCACAATACAAAGATAAAAAAGTAAAAGTTCGTCTTAGAGGCGTTGGTAAAAAAGGTATAGAATTTTTTAAATTTAATGAAATTGAACTTTTTGATGAAGTTAAAGATTTAAGTTCTACTCCAGATGAACAACGTTCAAATGAGTTTATTTCTACATCGATAAACGACTTTAAAGATGGAAAAGTAGATGCAGTATATATTGTTTATAATGGATTTTTAAATTTTATTACACAAGAGTTACATGTAAATCGTGTTCTTCCTGTTGAAATAGATAGTGACTCTTCATCAGAGCCACACTCATCTCTTTTAGAGATAGAAGCTGAAGATGAAGAAAAAATGTTAGATTCATTAGTGACTAAATATGTTGAGTATAATATGTACTACTCTCTAATTGATTCTGTAGCAGCAGAGCATAGTGCGCGTATGCAAGCTATGGAAGCTGCAACAAACAATGCAAAAGAGATGGTTAAAGGCTTGAAAGTTCAGTATAATAAAGCTCGTCAAGAGGCTATTACAACTGAGTTAATAGAGATTATCAGCGGCGTCGAGTCGATGAAATAATAGAGGAGGAAAATTTATGATAGGTAAAATTGCTCAAGTTATTGGACCAGTTGTTGATGTTGATTTTGAAGGTAAACTTCCAGCAATCAATGAAGCAATTGAGGTTAAAGGTAGTGTTGAGGGAGCTGAGTATCGTTTAGTTCTTGAAGTAGCTGCTCATATTGGTAATGGACGTGTTAGAACAATTGCTATGGATATGACTGAGGGTCTTGTTCGTGGAGCAGAAGCTGTTGCAACAGGTAGTCCAATTAAAGTTCCAGTTGGTGAAAAAGCATTGGGACGTATTTTCAATGTAATTGGCGAGACTATTGATGAGGGTGAAGCTATTGAAGATGCACCTATGTGGTCTATCCACCGTGATCCACCGCCACTTGTTGATCAAAGTACAAAAACAGAAATGTTCGAGACTGGTATCAAAGTTGTTGACCTTCTTGCACCATATTCAAAAGGTGGTAAAGTAGGACTATTTGGTGGTGCAGGTGTTGGTAAAACAGTTATTATCATGGAGCTTATTCATAATGTTGCTCATGGTCATGATGGTTTATCTGTATTTGCTGGTGTTGGTGAGAGAACACGTGAGGGTAATGACCTTTATCATGAGATGAAAGAGTCTGATGTATTGGATAAAGTTGCACTCTGTTATGGACAAATGAGTGAGCCTCCTGGAGCACGTAACCGTATCGCTTTAACTGGTATTACTATGGCAGAATATTTCCGTGATGAAAAAGGTCTTGATGTATTGATGTTTATCGATAATATTTTCCGTTTTGCACAATCAGGTTCTGAAATGTCAGCACTTCTAGGACGTATTCCATCAGCTGTTGGTTATCAGCCAACTTTAGCTCGTGAAATGGGTGCTTTACAAGAGCGTATTACATCTACTAAAAAAGGTTCAATTACTTCTGTTCAAGCGGTGTATGTACCAGCTGATGATTTAACTGACCCTGCTCCAGCTTCTGTTTTTGCTCATTTAGATGCAACTACAGTACTTAACCGTAAAATTGCTGAAAAAGGTATCTATCCTGCAGTTGATCCACTAGATTCAACTTCAAGACTACTTGATCCGCAAATTATAGGTGATGAGCATTATGGTGTAGCACGTGGTGTTCAACAAACACTTCAAAAATATAAAGACTTGCAAGATATTATTGCTATTCTTGGTATGGATGAATTAAGTGAAGATGATAAGTCTGTTGTTGAAAGAGCTCGTAAAATTGAGAAATTCTTGTCACAACCATTCTTTGTTGCAAAAGTGTTTACTGGTGCAGATGGTAAATTTGTTAAACTTGACGATACTATCAAGGGATTCAAAGGTATTTTAAATGGCGAGTATGATCACATACCAGAGTCAGCTTTCTATATGGTTGGTGGTATTGATGAAGTTATTGCTAAAGCTGAAAAGCAAAAAAATAAATAGTTAATACTAAAATTATAAAGGAGAACTGATGGAAACATTAAATCTAGAAATTGTTACTCCTAATGGTTCAATATATAATGCTAAAGCACTAGAGGTTACTATGCCTGGTGAAGAGGGGGAATTTGGCGTTCTTCCGCACCATGCATCTTTGACTACACTTTTAAGCGCTGGTGTTATTGAAATTGTTAAAGAGGACAAGTCAGTAGAATCTGTTGTTGTTAACTGGGGCGTAGTTCAAGTTGATGAGACAAAAGTAGTTGTACTTGTTGATGGTGCTGTTGCTATTCGTGGTGATAATGAGAGTGATATTGCAAAAGCTCTTGATGATGCTAAACATTTAGTAAGTGGTATTGCGGAGTCAAAAGTAGCTATGGCACATGTTTCATCTAAAATAGAGTCAGCTGCTCATAAACTTATTTAGTCGTAATGTTTAATTCATTTTACGATTTTTATTTAAAAAGCAATAGTGTAACACTTAGTGTGCTTGCACTGCTTGCTATCTACTTCTTCATACTTAACTGGATTTTTTTATATCGATTTTTCTATATTAACTCGTGGAAAAAGAGTGAAAACGAATCTTTTGAATCCCTTCTAATGGGAGCATCAAGTGTATCAACATCATCATATTTAAGTCATTTCTTGAGAGTCGCATCTACATTTAGTAACGAAATTTATAAACTAAGTATTTATTCTGCTACAAAAGAGGCAACTAAAGGTCTTTCAATGTTATCAATTGTTGCATCAACGGCACCATTTATTGGTCTTTTTGGTACAGTAGTTTCTATTTTAGATACATTCTCACATATCGGTGGAACAAGTGGAACTATGGCAATTATTGCTGCTGGTGTATCTGATGCACTTATAGCAACAGCTGCTGGTATTTTTGTTGCTATTTTTGCATATACATACCATCAAGTTTTAAAAAGAAAATCTTATGAACTTATTAATTTAATTCAAATGCAAGGCGAAACGCTACTCGCTAGAAAAGAGAATTAATGCTATACGATTGGGATGAAAAACCAGAGTTAAACATTACTCCACTTGTTGATGTAATGTTGGTTTTGCTTGCAATTTTAATGGTAATTGCTCCAAATATTGTTTACGAGGAGTTAATTAATCTTCCACAAGCATCAGCTACAAAGCAGATATCAAAAATACCACCAGTACACATAACTATTGATAAAAATTTAAATATTAAAATTAATGGAGATAGTTTTGATTATAACTCATTTGATGATAATTTCTATCTTTATGCTTCAAAATTAGATAAAAAAGCCTCCGTCATGATTAGTGCAGATAAGAGCTTGGACTATGGAAAAGTGATGAATGTCTTAGGTTCAGTGAAACTAGCTGGATTTAATGAGGTATCTTTGGCGACTAATGGATAAGAAGAAGTTTTACTTCTATATTTCTGGAATTATCTCACTCCTATTTCTAATAGGAGTATTTTTTCTTTTTATTTATGTACTTTTATTTAATGAAAAAATTAAATCTTATGCATTTAATAAAGATAATTTTGTCTCAGTATCAGTTGTGATACCTAAGCAAGTAAAGAAAAATAGAAGTAAAAAATCTGATAAGCCAAAAAAAGAGGTTATAAAAGAGAGTAAAAAGGTAGAAGAGGAGTTTGTAGAGACAGATTTAGACTCTCTATTTTCAAATGTTACAACAAAATCTATCTCAAAAAAAACATCTAAAAAGAAGAGTATCAATGATAAAAAAGATTACTCAAAAATGGTTAAAAAAATATCTACAAAAAAGAAAAACAGTGTAAAAAGTAGCTCCACTATGGTAGAGAATATAAAAGTAGATATTTCTAAAATTGAGTTAAACACAGAGGTTAGTTCAAGTGCAAATGAGGTAAATGAGTATTTGGCCTCTATTCAAGCATATGTGTATGAAAACTTTTTTCCACCCATTAGTGCAGAGGGCAATAGTGCGAAAGTTAGAATTTGGATTGATGAAAATGGTCATTTGAGCCGATATGTAGTTTTAACTTATTCAAGTGATGATGGATTAAATTATGAAGTTGATCTTTTAGAGTCACGTTTAAGAGCAGGGAAATTCCCAATTGCAAAAAAACCAAAAGCAATAAATATTGATATAATATTAACTGCAAAAAATCAAAATTAGTAATAGGATAACAGATGCGATATATTCTCTCTTTAGTATTTTCATTTTATGTGCTTTATGCATCAGATGCAACAATTGAAGTTGTAAAAGAGGTTCAAAACCTACCAACAATAGCAGTAGAAGACTCCTCAAGTAAATTAGAAAATAGGTTTAATTACAAAATATTTAATGCAATAGTGAGTGATTTAAATGTTTTGTCTATTTTTAATGTAGAACGTAATTACTCTCATAATGTTTACGATAGTGCGTATGTTAATGATGAAAATTCTAAACTTGACTATGTATTAAGGTTTGATGTTGATGGAGATAGTAAAAATTCCATATCTGCAAAGATAAAGTTGATACAAAACAGTAGAGTTGTTATGCAAAAAAACTATATTGTAAAAGATAAAGAGATGTATATATTTATGGTTCATATGATAGCTTTTGATATTAACAGATATCTAGGGGCACCAGACGTTAATTGGATGAAGAAAAAAGTTATTTTCTCTAGGCTAACAAAACCAAAACAGAGTGAAATAGTCATTGCAGATTACACTTTAACATATCAAAAAGTAATTATTAAAAATGGTTTGAATGTTTTTCCTAAATGGGCAAATAAAGAGCAGAGTAAATTTTATATGACATCGCTTAGTTCTGATAAGCCAACACTATATCTAATTGATGCAGTAAATTCAAAAATGAGTAAAATAAAAAGTTCAGATGGTATGCTTGTATGTTCAGACGTAAGTAGTGATGGCTCTAAACTTTTACTTACAATGGCACCAAACTCTCAGCCAGATATCTACCTTTATGATGTTAACAGCAAAAAATCTACACGATTAACAACATACTCAGGTATAGACGTAAATGGACAATTTATGGAGAATGGAAAAATAGCATTTATATCTAATAGATTGGGCTATCCAAATGTTTTTTCAAAGAAAATTGGAAGTAAAGCAGTAGAGCAAATGGTCTATTATGGGAAAAGCAATGTATCGTGTAGCGCATATAAAAACTATATTGTTTATAGTGCTAGAGAGAGTTCTAATGCATTTTCTAACAATACATTCAATCTACATCTAATCTCAACAAAGAGTGATTTTATTAGACGTTTAAGTGCAACAGGTGTAAATGAATTTCCACGTTTTTCAGATGATGGAAGTGTTGTGCTATTTGTTAAAAATTATAAATCACAAAGCTCAATAGGCATTGTTAGATTAAATGTGAATAAAAATTACCTTTTTCCACTCAATAGTGGAAAAATACAGTCTATGGATTGGTGATTTATAAACATTCAGCACCCCTACAATAACCATCAAAATCACCAGTGATTTGAGCTTCTCGCTGAGAGAAACCCAGTGTTAACGTAGTAAAATGGGCTTTGCTCATTTTGCGTGCTGAATGGTTACGGTAGTTTAAGATTTATTAAGGTAAAATTGCGACAATAAATTTTAATTTAAGGAATAAAAAGATGAAAAATATTGCTATTTCTAGTGCGTTAGCAGCACTTTTATTACTAAGTGGCTGTAGTTCAAAGTCAGTAAGCTCAACATCTGATGCAGACTTAGATAACTCAGGTAGTACCGAAGTTATTGAAGAGGTTGTCGTTATTGATGATAGTGGTGCAGTTGATATTAATGAAAATAGTATGAGTGCTCTTGAAGATAAACTAGGTAGCGTATATTTTGACTTTGACAAGTTTAATGTTAAAAGTGATATGCAACCAGTTGTAGAGGGAAATAGTAATATTGTTAACGATTCTGCATCTGAATTTATGATTAAATTAGAGGGTAATTGTGATGAGTGGGGTAGTGATGAGTATAACTACGCTCTTGGTCTAAAACGTACAAAAGCAACGAAAGATGACATGATTGCTAATGGTGTTTCAAGTGATCGTATCTCTATGATGAGTTATGGTAAAAGCAATCCAGTATGTTCAGCTAATACAAAAGATTGCTGGTCACAAAATCGTCGTGTAGATTTTAAACTTCTACCATAATTATATAAATGAGAAGATTTTATCTACTAATAACTCTTCCTATTTTTTGCTTCTCTTCAGAACCTTCGGTTTTTGGAGCTGGCAATTTAGACTCTCCTAATCCTTACGGCTTAACAAGTGCAGAAAAAAATATTCTTAACAACAAATCTAAACTCACAGACATAAAAAGAGAGACATCAAAACAGCAAAGTACAATTCAATCAATTGATGAAAAAGTTGATGGTATGATTGGCGTAGTTGATGGAATTAATCAAAAGAGTCATCAAAACTTCTTAGCTACTGAGAGTTTGAAAAAATCTAACGAAGAACAAAATCTTAACATAGAAGAGTTAAAAAAAAGTATTAGCGATAACACACAAACTATTGCACAGTTTAAAATAGTACTGCAAGAGTTAAGTAAAATAATTGATGATATAAATAGAAATTATGTCTCAAAAGATGAGCATAATGAGTTAATTAAAGATGTAAATGATTTTAAAGTGTTAGTTGCAAAAGAGTTAAAGCAAAAAGATAATAAAACATCTAGTTCAACTAAAAGTAACTATGCTGGTATGAGCAATAGTGAAATAGAGAAGAGCGCTTATGAGTATTACACTAAAAAGTATTATACGAAATCAATAGAGCAATATGAACATCTTATTAAAGTGAATTATCATCCTGCAAGATCTAATTATATGGTTGGATTAATGAACTACAAGAGAAAAAAGTATGATAATGCTTTAAGTTATTTCAAAAAAAGTGCATCTCTTTACAATAATGCAGATTATACTCCAACTTTGATGTTGTATAGTGCAACATCTATGCAAAAACTTGGAGATATAAAAAATGCAAAAGCTTTTTTTAATGCTTTAATTAAAAAATATCCATCTGCAAATGAAACAAAGAGTGCTAGAAAAGCACTAAATAGTTTAAATTAATTATTAGAACTTCAGTTTTAAAAAATTATATTATGTTAAAATCCCAATCAAAATTAAAAAGAAGGTAAGATTATTATGGCAATTGAAAAAAATCAAGTTGTATCTATTGAGTATGAAGTGCGTGATGGAGATGAAGTTGTAGATTCTAATGTAGGTGGTGCACCTTTAGTATTTATGTATGGTTGTGGACAAATTATTCCAGGTTTAGAGAGTGGAATTGAAAACATGGCAATTGGAGAAAAAGGTGACATCTTAGTTAAATCTGCTGACGCTTATGGTGAGTATAACAGTGAAGCTTCACAAGAAGTACCAGCTGATCAATTTGCTGGGATTGAGTTAAATGTTGGTATGACTCTTTATGGTCAAGGCGAAGATGGTGGAACTGTTCAAGTAATAGTTAAAGAGATTAATGGTGATGTTGTTACTATAGATTTTAATCATCCTTTAGCAGGTAAAGACTTAATGTTTAGTGTGTCAATGCTTAATATTCGTGATGCTTCTGCTGAAGAGGTAGCGTCAGGAACTCCAGTTGAAAACCAACAACCAGACTCTGGTTGTTGTGGTACAGGCGGCGGTGGCGGCGGCTGTGGATGCAACTAATTTTTTAACTGCTTCAAATGCTTCAATAGAAGCATTTAAAACTGCAAACTTATTAAAATCTCTATTCATCAACTTATTGATAGTTGGTGAAAGAGGTGTAGGTAAGAAGCAACTTGCTTCTTATATTCTTCCAAATGCACCAATTATTAGTGCTCAAAATCATAATGAACTTATTAGTGCGATAGAGAGTAGTGATGAAGTTATTATTAGCAATATAGACAAATCTTCTAACCTTCAAATTGTTGTGGAAAATATATCTAAATTCAAACCAAAAGTTATTATTATTGGCTCTTCTAATACTGACTACAAGCAGTTAAACGATATTTGTGGTATTAATATCTCTCTGCCTCCGTTGAGTCAAAGGCTTGAAGATGCTAAGCTACTATTAAATGAGTTTATTCTTGAAGCTGAAAAACTTTTTGATACAAGCTACTCTTTAGATATAGATATTAATGAGCTTGATCTTTCACAAAATGCAATATCTCTAAAAAAACAGATATTTTTTAGAGTAATGATGCAAGGCATAGATGAAAATGAAATAATGAGTCTTATTGAACACTATTTAAACGATAAAATTGGAACACAAAGTGATTATAGAAATTTTATTTATCTTTATGAGGTTCCATTAATTAATGCTGGATTTAAAAAGTTTGGTTCACAATTTAAGATGTCAGATATGTTTGGTCTAAACAGGAACACCTTAAGAAAAAAAATCTCAGAAAATTCAAAATATTTAAAGGATATATAGCATATGAAAAAAATTGCAATGATTTTCCCTGGTCAAGGTAGTCAAACTATTGGAATGGGCAGAGATTTTTACGAAAACTCTGCTGTAGCAAAAGAGATGATTGAGAATGCTTCAAAAAGATTAGGTGTGGATTTTAAAGAGATACTATTTGAAGAGAATGAAAAGTTAGATAGTACGCAATATACTCAACCAGCAATACTCTTAGTTTCAATGATTGCATATGAGTTACTAAAAGAGAAAACTGACCTAAAACCAGAGCTGTTCTTAGGTCACTCTTTAGGTGAGTTTAGTGCGCTGTGTGCTACTGGTGCAATAAGCTACTTAGATGCAGTTGAGTTAGTTCATACACGTGGTAAACTAATGAATAATGCATGTTCACAAATTGAAGCTGGAATGATGGCTCTAGTTGGTGTTGAAGACAAAGTTGCAGAAGATATCTGTTCTGATGCGAGAAAAGATGGTAAAAAAGTTTGGCCAGCAAATTATAACCAAGATGGTCAATTAGTTGTAGCAGGAATAAAAGAGGACCTTAGTTCACTAGAGCAGACATTTAAGGATGCAGGTGCAAAAAGAGCTATTTTACTTAATATGTCAGTATCTAGCCACTGCCCTTTGTTATCATCAGCTCAAGAGCCACTTGAAGAGAGTTTAACTGAATTTATTATAGACAATTTTGATGCACCTATTATTTCAAATGTTACAACTCAACCCTACTCTACAAAAGATGAAGCATTAACACTTTTAAAAAAGCAGTTAGTTGAACCTGTTAGATACAAGCAATCTATTTTAGCAATTAGCAGTAGCATAGATTTGGC
>JAYEGD010000319.1:0-6645 GCA_034658915.1 Campylobacterota bacterium
GATGAGTGTGAAAACTTTGTTGCTAAAATTAAAAAACTATATAATAAGTAGAACAAGGTAGAAGATGCAAATCAGTAAATATAGTGCTAGTGGAAATGACTTTGTAATATTTCACACTTTTAAAAAACGTGACTTAACAAAGCTTGCAATAAAACTTTGTGATAGACAAAATGGTGTTGGAGCAGATGGGCTAATTGCTTTAGTTCCTCATAGTAAATATGATTTTGAGTGGCAGTTTTACAACTCAGATGGAAGTGAAGCAAATATGTGTGGAAATGGCTCAAGAGCAGCTGCTCACTACGCATTTGCAAACAGCCTTGCAGATAACTCTATGAGTTTTTTAACACTTGCTGGAGTCATAAAAGCAGATGTTCAAAACAGTATGGTTCAAAGTGACTTAACTCCGCCTACTATTTTAAAAGAGAATATTGAGGAGTTTGATAAAAATTGGCTTCTTATAGATACAGGAGTGCCTCATTTAATCTCGTTTGTAGAGAATATTGATGAGTTTAATATTAACGAAGCAAGAGAGTTAAGACAGAAGTATAATGCAAATGTAAATATTGCTTATATAAACAGTGATGAGAGCATAAGAGTAAGAACGTACGAACGTGGTGTTGAAAATGAGACACAAGCGTGTGGAACAGGAATGGCAAGTGCATTTTACAGAGCAGTTAAAGAGAACTTAATAGGTCTGAAAAATACTAAAGTCTATCCAACAAGCAAAGAGACACTATACTTAGGTTTAGAAAATGAGACAATAATATTCAAAGGCGAAGTAAAAAAGGTTTTTGAAACTACTATTGATGTGATATAAAAGGTAAAAGATGAATATATTTCAGTTATTAATGTTAGCAGCTAGTGCATTCTTTGCATATAAAGTTTATGAACATGTGCAGACTCTAAAAGATGAGCCAAAGAGTGGTGATGGTAGTGAGGATCTAAAGAAAAAAACTCCACTAACAAGTATTGAAACTATGGTTAGTGATGCAAACAAAGCGTATGAGAGAGCTGATTATAATAGAGCTATTATGATGTTAAACACTGCTCACTCTCATGATGAAAACAACACTGAAATTTTAAATAAGTTAGCTTTTGTTCAAACTAAAGATAATAAAATAGATATGGCGATAGACAACTATGTAAAATCGTTAGAGATAGATTTTAATAATGACATTGTTCACAACGCAATTGCACAGCTTTATGTTAAAAAAGGTGACAACGACAAAGCTATTTGGCATTATGAAGAGGCTCTAAAAATTGATAGCGAATATGCAGATACATACTATAACTATGCAACTCTTTTAGAAAAAATGGGTGAAGTATCTACTGCAAGTGAGTACTACGTAAAAGCTTATGAATTAGACTCAGATTTAACTAATGCTAAAGATGCTCTTGAGAGATTAAACGGAGATAAAAGTGGCACGAAAGATTGATAAGCAAAAAAAATTAGCCGTTTTAGTTGACGCAGAAAATGCCAAATATTCAATTATTGAGGGTCTTTTAGATGAGATTGCAACTTATGGTATTGCATCTGTAAAAAGAGTTTATGGAGATTGGACAGACCACCGTCTTAGTGGATGGAAAGCGACACTTTTAGACTTTGGAATTCAGCCAATTCAACAATTTGCTTACACTAAGGGAAAAAACTCATCAGATAGTGCTATGATTATTGATGCGATGGATTTGCTATACACTAGAAACTTTGATGGTTTTTGCATAGTTTCAAGCGATAGTGACTTCACAAGGTTAGCATTAAGAATTCGTGAAAGTGGTCTTTTAGTTTATGGTTTTGGTGAGAAAAAAACACCTGTTGCTTTTAGCTCAGCATGTGATAAGTTCATCTATATAGAGAATCTTCGTGAGGGAACCACTATTAAGTCTAGCGATATTCAAAAACCATCTAGCGATAATCTGTTAGACTTGTTAAAGTACGCAGTTGAGGATACAGTTGATGATAGTGGCTGGTCAAACTTAGGTGCAGTTGGTCAAAAAATTGCTAATAAGATGTCAGACTTTGACCCTCGTAATTATGGTTACAAAAAATTAGTAGATCTGCTAGAGAGCACTAAGAGTTTTGAAATAAAGTACTCAGACCCACTTTCACAATCGAATATTGTTCAAGTAAGACGCAAAAAAAGTAGAGACTACACACAATGAAAATAGCAGATATTTACAACTATTTAGACAACATTAGCCCTTTTGAGCTTCAAGAGAAGTGGGATAATTCAGGTCTTAACGTTGGGTCTATGAGTGATGATGTAAAACGTATTGTTCTATCTATGGATATTGATGAGCAACTCCTAGATGAGTTAGAGCCAAATACACTTTTAATAACCCATCATCCACTTATTTTTAGCTCTCTTAAAGCTATTAACTATGATAAATTTCCTGCTTCATTTATAAAAAAAATGATTAAAAAAGATATCTCATTAATTGCTATGCATACAAATTTTGACAAGAGTGATTTAAACAGATATGTAGCTCTACATGTACTACATGTAGATGTTATTAAAGAGGAAGATTTTGTACTCTATTTTGAGATTAATGAGAGCTTTGAAGATTTTTGCATCAAGTTAAAAAGAGCTTTCAATTTAGAGAGTTTAAAAGTTGTTACATGTAATAGAGATGTAAAAAGAGTTGCGCTTACAACTGGTTCTGGTGCCTCGCTGTTAAGTAGTATTGAGTGTGACTGTTTTTTAACAGGGGATATAAAATTTCATGATGCAATGTTAGCAAAAGCTCTTCAAGTTGCAATGGTAGATATTACACATTTCGATAGTGAGAAGTTTTTTGTTGATGCACTTTATGAAAAGCTAAATAGTTTAGAAATTGAGATTCAAAAAAATATGAATAGAGACCCTTTTGAGACTTTTTAACAGATATTATCACTATTTATTGCATAAAGCATAATTTTTAGTTATACTTTTATTATTATTCACTTATAGGAATTATTATGTTAAGAGATTTTGCAAAGTTAAATACTTTTTTAGCTGTAATTAAAGAGAAGAGCTTCTCAAAGGCGTCAGCAAAGCTAGGGATTTCACAACCAGCTGTTACACAACAAATTAAATTTATTGAAGACTATTTAGATTGTAAAATTGTTGAGAGAAAGAAAAATGGTATCAAGCTAACTAAAGAGGGTGAAGATTTATACCGTATTGTTTTAAAATTGGAAAAGTCAATTGCTAACAGCGAAAAAGAGTTGTTAAAAGTGATGAACAAAGAGTTCACATTTATTATTGGTACTTCAGCTGTAATTGGTAACTACATCATCCCAACACACCTAAGTAAAATTAAACAAAAAATTGAAAATGAGGTACATGTAAACATAGGACCATCAGAAGATGTAATTGAGCAACTTGAAGATAAAAAGATAGATATTGCACTTATTGAGTCGCCTATATTTCATGAAAACATAACATATAGAGAGTGGGTAGAAGATGAGTTAGTACTCTTCTCTAAAGAGAAGCTTCCACGCACACTAACTCCAGAAGAGCTTTACGATTATGATTGGATTTGTAGAAATGAAAATTCACACACAAGACGCTTAACTGCAGAAGTTTTTGAAGAGATAGGTGTTGCTTGTACAAGCTTTAATGTTTTGGGTGTGGTATCTAGTGCAACATCAATTAAAGAGACAATTCTACACACAGACAATGAAAACGGTCGTCCCGTAGTATCTATTATCTCAAGACATGTAATTTCAGATGAGTTGCAAGCTGGAATTTTACATGAATCTAAAATTAGAGACTACACCATTAAAAGAAAATTCTACATTGCGTACTTAAAAGATAGAAAATTAGACGCTTATGTAGATAATGTTGTAAACTATCTTCTAAGCCTTAATAGAGTATAGATAGTAAAATATGTACAAACCAAAAGGTTTTGGAAAAAACTACTTCTCATTAGCATCAATCCAAGCATATAGCTCTTTGAGTACGCTTCGTAAAATAGAAGTTAAAACAAAATCTCACTTAACTCAGAATATTTTTGAAGAGGAGTCTTCACTTGAAGAGGACCCTCCTGATGAACTTTTAGATATTTTACAACCAGCACTAAAACAAAAACCTTGCAGTTGCAACTATTATTATAAGACAAGATGTACTTTACACATCAAAAACCACCCCATTGCACTCAATTTCATACCTATTTTTCAACTATATAACACTGTTTCTTCCCCACCAAAGAGTAACTCATACTAATTTCTAAAACAAACACTTAAAATCAGCAAAAAAGCCTCTTAATTCTCGAAAACATAAGTTTTCGTAGCTTTAGAGGGTTGTAGGGACTTTAGTCCCTGCCACTAAAACGGACGAGTTCGTTTTAGTGCGTAACATCAGTAGTTCAAAGGAAAAAGATGACTAAAAGAGTAAAAATATCATTCATAACAGTAGCACTTTTAAGTGCATTACATGTAGAGGCACAAACAGTTGAGTTGAAGCCTTTAACAATTACATCTACAGCGATAGCTAGTGATGAATTAAGAGCAACAGATGCAGTAGAGATATACACAAGTGAAGATATTGATAAAGCTCATGTTCAAAATATTTATGAGTTTTTAAATCAGCAAACTTCTGTTAATGCAATGCCATCATTTGGAAATCCATTTACTCAAAAACTGGATTTACATGGGTATGGAATGGGTGATGGGTATCAAAATGTTGTTGTTACCTTAAATGGTAGAAAATTAAACAATATAGATATGGTTGCCCCTTTACTATCAGCAATTTCACCAGATGCAATTGAAAAAATAGAGATTATAAAGTCAAGTGGTATTGTAAAAGCTGGAGATGGTGCAAATGCAGGTGTAATCAACATTACTACAAAGCAAAATAATGACAGAGAGATAACACTTTATGGTGGAACTTATGGAGCAATGGATGGCTCATTTTACTTAGGTCATAGTGAGAAAAAACTCTCCATCTCTGCAAGTGGTGAAGCTCAAAAAAATGATGGAATTAGAGAGATTGACAGCAGTGGCGCAAAAGATAAAAACAGATTAATAACAGGAAATGTAGAGTTAGCATACAGACCAATAGAAGATTTAGAGTTAAAAGTAGGTGTTCAATCTGCAAGAACAGATGTTATTTATGGAAGTTATTTAACTGAAGCTGAGTACGATGACAAACCAACTCAAGCAGGTGCTACAAACTGGGGAGCATCACATATGCTTTATGACACAGATGCTTACAGTGCAGGGGTGAGTTATGATGTTAGTGATAACCTCTCACTACATGTAGATGGCTCTCAAGAGAATAAAAAATCAAACTATATGACATACTCGAATGTTTCATACTATGACTACAAAAATGGTTCAGCGCACATTGATTATGATTCAGATTTTGTTAGTGTAGTGTTAGGCTATGACTACTTTGATGGGAACAGAAAATCATCAAGTAGTAGTGTTAGTAAAAATAGTCAAGCTGGTTATTTAATGAGTGAGTTTGAGCTTCATTCTCATACATTTAAAGCTGGTTATAGGTTTGATGAAATATCTTACACAAGCAATAGCAACGAAAACCAAAGTGATGGTTTAAGTGGTGTAGAGTTAGGCTATAACTATATGTTTGACAAAGAGATGTCAATATTTGCAGACTATGCACACTCATATCAAGCAGCAGACCTAGATAGACTCTACAACTTTACAACAGGCGCATTTATGGGTTATGTTAATCCAATGCAAGCAAATAGCTACACATTAGGTTTTAACTACTTTCTAACAAATAGCAAATTTAAACTCTCAGCATACTATATTGACTTGAAAGATGAAATTTACTACTACCCAGGGGTTAACTTTGTTGGTGCAAAAAACACAAACATAGACAAGTCTCACAAATATGGTTTTGATTTTTACAACAAAACGGCTCTAAGTGATGAGTTTAACTTTGTAATAAACTACAACTATGTTCAAGCAGTTATTGATAAAGAACAAGAGGGAGCTAACAACTATGACGGTAACAATTTACCAGGAGTCTCTACTCACAATATTAAAGCAACTGTTAGTTATTTGCCAATAAAAACTACGACAATTGCACTAACTCAAACATATCGTAGCGAAGCATATGCAGCGAATGATTTCAACAATAACTTCACACAAAAACAAGATGCTTACATGAGTACAGATATCTCGGTAGCTTATGCAAAAGATAGTTATGAAATTTTCGCTAAAATAAACAATCTGTTTAACCAAAAAAATGGTGTATGGATTGAAGACAATGTAATTTACCCTACAAACTTTACAACAACAGCAATAGCTGGATTAAAATTGAAATTTTAAGGATATAGATGAGTTTTAAAACTGTAGTTATAACACTTCTTTTAACGCTCAACCTTTTTGCTAAAGAGAGAGTTGTCTCTCTTAGCCCATCAATTACAGAGATTTTATTTGCTCTTAACAAAGGCGAAGATATTGTTGCTACAAGTGAGTTTTCACTCTACCCAAATGAAGCCACAGCACTTCCTAAAATTGGAAGTTATACAAATCCTAATATTGAAAAAATTATCTCTTATGAGCCAACTTTGGTTATTGGTCAAGAGTTTCATAAAAAGAGTTTACAAGAATCAAAACGTTTTGGTATTAAGAGTATTGAGCTGAATTTAAAAACAGTTGAAGCTATAAGAGAGTCCATTAACAAACTGTCA
>JAYEGD010000320.1:0-23180 GCA_034658915.1 Campylobacterota bacterium
GTATCTAGTGACTTTATTGGAAGCACATATAGTTCAACTTTTGTACCTGATATGACATCTGTAGTAGATGGCACTACTGTAAAAGTTTTAGCGTGGTATGATAATGAGTGGGGCTATAGCAGTCGTGTAGTTGATATGGTGAAATTTGTAGGAACAAAATAATGTTAAAGTTTGATGCTAGGTTTGAATACAAAACAAACAAAAAATCTCAAAAATTTATTGAAGAGGCTTATTTACAACTTGTAAAAGAGAGTGATGAGGTAGGTTATTACAGCCTGCCTGAGAAAAGTTTAACCCTATTAAAAGAGGTTAACTCATACATTAAAGAGAGTAAAGATTTAAGTAAAAATAGTATTACAGATATTGTTGTAATAGGCATAGGTGGTTCAAGTTTAGGAACTAAAGCGATTGACGCTGCACTTAAGTCTAAAAAAGCAAATAGCATCAAGCTTCATTTTTTAGAAAATAGTGACCCAGTTAACTTAACATCTACACTTGAAAATATCAGTAAAAAAAGTACAATATTTGTTGTTATTAGCAAATCTGGAACAACAATTGAGACAACATCAGTTTTCAAGTATGTGTTAAGCAGATACGAAATTGACTTAAACTCTAAAGATAGCAACAAAATCATTGCAATAACAGATAAGAACTCTCCTCTTTGGAACTTTGCTTCTAAATATGACATCACAAAATTTGCAATTTCACAAAATGTTGGTGGACGATTCTCTGTATTGAGTGCAGTTGGTGTTGTACCATTAGCAATCGCTGGTTATGATGTAGAAGAGCTTTTAAACGGTGCATTGAATTTTCAAAAAAGATTCTTCAAACAAAAAGAGATGGAGTTGATGAAAAAAGCGTATTTTTACTATGCTGAATCAAAATTTGAGACAACAAATGTTCTTTTTTCGTACGCTTCTGAGTTAGATTTCTTTAACAAATGGTATGTTCAATTGTGGGCTGAAAGTTTAGGAAAACTAAACAAGAAAGATAAAAAAGTTGGTCTAACACCAGTTGGATTAGTGGGTTCAGTTGATCAGCACTCATTTTTGCAGCTAGTAATGCAAGGACCAGAAGATAAAACTATGACATTTATTAAAGTCGAAGATTTTGAGAATGATGCTACTATTCCAGACATTAAATTAGATTTTTTAGATGGAATTGATTATGTAAACAATCACTCATTTAACACACTAATTAATGCACAGTGTATGGCAACTTTAGAGAGTGTTGAAGATGAGGGCATCCCTGTTGATTTAATTAGTATGGACAAGTTGAGTGCTGAGAATATTGGCGCACTGATTTACTACTACGAGCTACTGACTTCAGCAGTTGGTGCAATGCTTAAAATTAACACTTACGACCAACCAGGTGTTGAGTTTGGTAAGAAAAAATTAGTTAAAAAATTCACAAAAAAGAGCTAAATAATGTCTATTGCTATTCTCACTTCAGGTGGAGATTGTGCTGGGATGAACCCAGCCATTAAACAGTTTGTAGATTACTGTTTTAACAAAAACATTCAACCTCATATTATCTATGATGGTTTAGAGGGTCTAATTGATGGGGATATAAAAGTAGCCGAGCATAAAGATGTAGCAGGTATCATGCATCTTGGTGGAACAGTTCTACGCTCATCACGCTCAAAAAGATTTTTTGACTACAAATTTAGAAAACAGGCTTTTGAAAATTTACAATCTTATGGAATTGACAAGCTCATTATACTAGGTGGAGATGGCTCATTTAGAGCATTGAAGCAGTTTTATGATGATTTTGGTGTACAATTCATTGGAGTTCCATCTACAATAGACAACGACATCTTTGGAACAGACTACTGTTTAGGTGTAGATACTGCTCTAAATATCATTAGAAGTGCAACAGATGCAATTAGAGATACTTCAGCATCATTTAAAAGAGGTTGCGTTATTGAGACAATGGGTAGAGATTGTGGCTATTTAGCTGCAGTTACTGCTATTACATGTGGAGCTGAGGTCTGCATTATTCCAGAGCTTAATTACAATTTAGAGACACTTGGAAAAAAATTAAAATCAGAGATAGCTGATGGCAGAAAATATATCGTTTGTATTGTCTCTGAGGGAACTTCACAAACTCAAAACATTGTACAATGGTTAGAAGATGACGTAGGAATAGAGACAAGAGCAACTATTTTGGGTCACATTCAAAGAGGCGGTAACCCTACTGTTCATGATAGACTAATGGCAACAAAATTTGTAACTTACGCAGTAGATAAAATTTTAGAATCTGAAACAAAAGATGGCTTAGTAATAGTCTATAAAGATGGAGAATTCAGTTTTGTAACAATAGATTATGTAAACTCTACAACTTACGAATTACAAGAAGATTTATTAGATATGACAATTAATATGACAAAATAAAAGGGGAAAAAATGAAAGCAATCGTACTCGCTGGAGGCTTTGGTACAAGAATTCAACCACTCACTAACTCTATGCCAAAACCTATGTTACCAATACTTAATCGTCCTATGATGGAACATATCATCATTAAACTACGTGACGAACTAGGCATTAAAGAAATTGCAATTTTACTTTACTTTAAACCAGAAATTATTAAAGACTATTTTGGTGATGGTAGTGATTTTGGAGTAAAAATTCAGTATGTTCAGCCAGATGATGACTATGGAACAGCTGGTGCAGTTGCATTTGCTAGAGAGTTTTTAGATGAGACATTTATTATTGTTAGTGGTGATTTAGTTACAAACTTCGACTTCAAAAAAATCAGTAAATTTCATAAAGAGAAAAAATCAAAACTTACAATTACTCTAACTTCTGTTGAAAACCCACTTCAATTTGGTGTTGTTATTGCAAATGAAGAGCATAAAATTGAGAAATTTTTAGAAAAACCTAGCTGGGGAGAGGTCTTTAGCGACACAATCAATACAGGAATTTATCTAATTGAGCCAGAAATTTTAAACTACATCCCACATGGTAAAAACTTTGACTTTGCAAAAGATCTATTTCCAAAATTGATGGCTGAGAATATCACACTTTGGGGTTGCAGTGTAGAGGGCTATTGGAGAGATGTTGGTAATCCACAAAGCTACAGAGAGGTCTATCAAGATATTTTTAGTGGATTAATCAAACTTCCATTTAAAGGTGAGATGAAAAAAGTAGATAAAGGCATAATGTACCTAGAAGAGGGTGTAAAACTTCCTAAACAGCTTCGTGTAAATGGTGTTGTAGCTCTTGGTAAAAATGTGAAAATAGCAGATGGTGTAACACTTAGCAATACAAGCATAGGAGACAACTCTAAAGTAAGTAAACATACTGAACTAAGTGGTTCAGTTTTATGGAACAGTGTTAGCATTGGTACAAAAAGTAAAATTGAAAATAGTATAATTTGTGACAATAATATAATTTCAGATGAAGTAAAAGCACCACTTGGTGTAATTGTTGCACAAAATTGTGAAATAGCTAAAAAAGTTAATTTCATAAAAGATGTTGTAGTTTGGCCTGACAAAATCATTAGTGAATCATCTGTTGTTAGTAGTAGTGTAATTTGGGGAACAAAGTACAAATCATCAATTTTTGAAGATGGTAAAGTTATTGGTCGTGTAAACATTGAACTCTCTTGTGATGTTAGTGTAAGACTAGCTGAATCATTTGGCTCAATTTTACCTATTGGAAGCGTTGTATATACATCAAGAGATTATGACAAAAGTTCAAGAATGCTAAAAAGAGCATTCTTATCAGGAATACTCTCTACTGGTGTTAGTGTAATTGATTTACAAGATTTACCATCAAATATTATGAGACACTGTTTAGCAAATCACAGCAACATTGCAGCTGGTATTCACTTTAGACAATCAGTAAGTGACCCTATGAACACAGAAATAGTTCTCTACACAAGTGATGGATTAAATGTTGACTCTAAATTAGCAAAATCAATAGAAAAAGTATTTTTTGCAGAGAATTTTAGAAGAGTAAATTACACTGAAATTGGTGAGATTACTCAAGAGAGTGGTTTAAGAGAACGCTATATGGACGCAGTAATTAAACAGCTTGATACTTCACTTTTCAAATCAAATGAGATTAAAGTAGCTTCTGACATTATGTTTGGCTCAACGGCAAATATCTACCCTAGGATTATGAATGAGCTAGGTGTTGAACATGTTGTACTAAATGCTTACAATGATGACAAAAGTCTATCTCAAGTGGCAAATTTAGTATCTAAATCTCAAAAAGATATGGAAAACATTGTAAAAGCTATGAATTTAGATTGTGGATTCTTGATATACCCAAATGGTCATAAGATGCAATTAATAGATGACAATGGAGAGCTAGTTTATGATTACATTGCACTTCTAGCAGTACTACATGTAATGGATATCACAGCTACATCAAGACAAAAAATATTTTTACCAGCATGGGCGCCTGATTGTATTGTGTATAATAATTTAGATATTACGTATGGTAAATTTGATGCAATGCACTCAAAAGAGTTAAGAGAGTTTAACCTAATTGCAACAACTGATGGTCACTTTGCATTTAGTGAATTTGGATTAAATAGAGATGCAGTTTTTGCTAGTTTTAAAATTTTAGAACTAATTACGAAATCTGGATTGAATCTATCTAAAATTTTAAGCGAAGTTCCTATCTTTGCATATAAGGGTGAAAACATAGATTGTCCTAGCCAATATAAGGGCAAAATGATGCGTAAATTCTTAGAAGATGCAAAGGGTAAAAAATCTACCTCCATAGATGGAGTTAAAATTTGGGAGAGTGAAGATGAGTGGATTTTAATGGTTCCAGATGAGTATAGTGACTACTTAAACATCTACATCCAAGCACAAGACGCTAGAAATGCAGAGAGAATTTTCTGGAGATATCAAGATAAAATAGAGAAGTGGATCAGTGAGTAAAAAAGTAAAACTTGCCTTTTTATGGCATATGCACCAGCCATACTACAAAGATGACAAAGAGAAATCTACTCTTATGCCTTGGGTGTTTTTACACTGCATAAAAGATTACTATGATATTCCTTGGTACAGTGAAGAGTTTTCATCAATAAAAGCAACATACAATCTTGTTCCATCTTTAATTTATCAGATTGAGTCATACATAAATAGAAGTGCGCATGACAAGTTGCTTGAAATTATGGTAAAGCCAATCTACTCACTAAGTAGTGAAGATATTAAATTTTTAGAGAGTTACATATTTTTATCGAATGAGAAAAATATGATTAAACCTTTTGAGAGATACTACAACCTCTACTTAAAATACAAAGCTCACAATAGCATTAGTGATTTTAATGAAAATGAGTTAATAGATTGTGAAGTTCTATTTTTACTCTCATGGTGTGGAAACTACTTAAGACAAAACAACAGTGTAGTTCAAAGACTGCTACATGTAAAGCAGTTTTACACCCACAATGACAAAATTGAGCTGATAGATACTTTAATAGAGTTTTTACCAGAAGTTTTAAATTACTATAAAAAATTAAGCGATAGTGGAAAAATTTCACTATCTACAACACCATTCTACCACCCAATTACACCTCTCTTGCTAAACATAAATAGTGCTATTGACGCAAGAAGCGATGTTCATCTTCCACATGTAGAGTCATCATTTGAGCATTTAGGTAAAAAAAATACAGAAGAAGCCATTAACTATTACAATAAAATATTTAATAAAAAACCAACTGGTTTTTGGCCTGCTGAGGGTAGTGTGAACCAAAAAACGGCAGAACTCTTTATTGAGAATGGTATTGAGTGGTTTTGTAGCGATGAAGAGATTTTATTTAAAACACTAGGTGGTAATCATAAACAAAATATCTACAAAAATTACTCTTTAAACATAAATGGAAGAGCTATTGATGTTAGATTTAGAGATCACTATTTAAGTGATGCAATAGGTTTTGAGTATAGCAACAAAGAGCCACAAGAGTCAGCTATAGAGTTTGTAGAGCATTTAAGAGATATCTATAATATGTGCGACTTCTCACCACTTATTAATGTGATTTTAGATGGTGAGAATGCTTGGGAGTTTTTTCCAAACAATGCAAAGGAGTTCTTTTATGAGCTATACAGCCTTATTGAAGCGCAAGATTGGATAGAGTCTGTTACAGCAGATGAAATAAGTAGCGATAAAGATATAGTTGTAGAGGAGATTAACCACATTGCAACAGGAAGCTGGATAAATGGTAATTTTGACATTTGGATAGGGAACAGTCAAAAAAATAGAGCTTGGGAACTGCTAGATATTACAAAAAAAGATTATGAAAAACACTCAGACAAGTTAAGTGAGCAGGTAAAAAAAGAGATAGAGAAAGAGTTTATGATAGCACTTGGAAGTGATTGGTTTTGGTGGTATGGAGATGACCACTACACACTTTTAGCACAAGAGTTTGATGAGCTTTTTAGAAAACATCTAATAAATATCTATCAATACATGGGTGTTGTTGTACCAGCTCCAATTTTTACTCCTATTGTGACAAAATCTCACAAAAATAAGTTTCACGTGAAACCTATTGACTGTATTCATCCTACAATTGATGGAAAAAGAAGTAACTATTTTGAGTGGTTGAACTCTGGAACGATAGATATTAAAAAAGAGTTCTCTGTTATGGACTCAAAAAACAACATAATAAAAACTGTTCACTACGGCTACAATGCTAAAAATCTATTTTTCTTGTTTGATGGAAAGTTTAAAAACCTAAAATTAGACTCTAAATTAGAACTAATTTTAGATAATAAAAAGTTTTTAATAGATATTTTAGAGGGTCAACAGTACCTAAAAATTATGGATGCCAACATTGAGCTGACTTGCACACAGAGCAATATTGAGCTTCAAATATCAAGAGATATTTTTGATAGTAAGCGTATTAAATTTCAATTTAGTGTCATTGATGAGAATGATAGAGTTCAAGTTTTTCCAACTTACTCAGACTTTTTCATAACCATTGAGAACCTAAAACTACATAACTGGTACATATAGGAGGCATCATGTCTGAGTTTAGATATAACACTTTAAAAAAAGAGTGGGTGCTGTTTTCACCGAATAGAGCCAAAAGACCTAATGAGTTTGTAGAAGACAAGCTTTCAACAAATGCAAGTGGTTGTCCATTTGAGTTAGGCTCGGAGCATTTAACTCCAAATGAGTTAGCAATAATTGGAACGAACGATAACTGGAAGTGTAGGGTAGTTCCAAACTTATATCATGCTCTATCTATTAACGCAGATTTGGTATCATCAAAAGATGCTTGCTTTGAGAAAAAGAGTGGTTTTGGAGCTCATGAAGTAATCATTGAGACACCTCTTCACTCTCGACAAATGTATAATTTTTCGTTAGCAGAGTTTAGCGACTATATAACCATTATGAAAATAAGAGTCGCAGATTTAATAAAAGATAAAAGATTAAAATACTTCTCAATCTTTAAAAATAGTGGAATAAGTGCAGGTGCAACACTTGAACACTCACACACTCAACTCATTGCAATGCCATTTATTCCACCAAAAATTGCAGATGATTTAACTTTTTTTAAAAACCACAAGCAAAAGCATGATAGAGACTTTTTTGATGACTTGATATACTCAGAAAAAGAGTTTAAAAAGGGTATTTTAATAGAAAACAGCTCTTTTATTGCCTATTGTCCATACGCTTCAACCTACGCCTTTGAAGTATCAATAGTCGCAAAAAATAGTGTTAAAACTCTGTTAGATTGTGATGATAAAGATATCTATGCGCTAAGTGAGGTGCTTGAGTATGTATATAGCAGACTCTTTAGTGCATTAGGAGACTTTTCATTTAATATGTTAATTAAAAATGGCGAAATTAACTCAGATGAAAATAGCAACAGATTTCACATCCAAATACTACCACGTCTCTATAAAATAGCAGGTTATGAGCTAGATAGTGACGTTTTCATAAACACGATACTTCCAGAAAAAGCAACTGAAATTCTAAAGGATTAATAATGGCAATACTATTTTGTACAAGTGAAATGTACCCATATGCAAAAAGTGGTGGATTGGGTGATGTAGCACAAAGCCTACCAGAAGCATTAAGAAAAATAAAAAAAGTTTTTACAGTTTTACCTCTTTACAAAACTATTGATAGAGAGAGGTTTAATATTGTGCCAAATGGTCTTGTTTTTGAGTATGTTTTAGATGGAATTCATCATCAATTTGATATCTATGTGAATAAGAAAAACAAGTATGAAATTTTTATATACAATCCAATACTATGCGATAGAGACGGTTTGTATCATGACGATTTTGGTGATTTTGGAGACAATGGTTTAAGGTTTGGTCTTTTTGCTTATGCTTGTTTAGAAGTAATGCTTAGAATGAAGTTAAACATTAAAGCTATTCACATAAATGATTGGCAAACTTCACTTATTGCTCCACTTGCAAAACTTAGATATGGATTAACACAAAAAGTGGTATTAACAATTCACAATCTTGCATATCAAGGGATATTTCCAAAAAGTGTAATGACTCAGCTAAATTTAGATTGGAATGAGTTTTTCAAGCCAAATATTTTAGAGTATCATGACAATGTAAACTTCTTGAAAGCTGGAATTTTTTGTAGTGATTATGTTACAACTGTTAGTCCAACTTACGCTCAAGAGATACAAACATCAAGATTTGGACACGATTTAGATTCAGTCTTAAGAGTTAATAGCTACAAACTACAAGGTATTTTAAATGGTGTTAGTTATGATGTTTTTAACCCTAAAAAAGATGATATGATTTTTGAAAACTATGGACTGCAAGATTACAAAAAGAAGAACATAAACAAAAAAACAATTTTAAAAGAGTTGGGTTTTGTAGATTTAGATAGACCTCTGTTTGTCTTTATTGGAAGGTTTACTCAACAAAAAGGTATAGATTTACTAATTGAGAGCTTTAATTTATGTAAAAATTTTGAAGCAAACTTCATAATTTTAGGAAGTGGAGAAGATAACTACAATACAATTTTCAATAACATCTCTGTTAGTTATCCAAATATTTACATTAAAGTTGGTTACGACGAGTCGTTTTCAAGAAAACTATACGCTGGAGCAGACTTTTTGATTATGCCATCACTTTTTGAGCCATGCGGACTTAATCAGATGATTTGTATGAAGTATGGAACTGTTCCTATTGTTGCTAAAACAGGTGGACTAAGTGACAGTGTTGTAGATTTTACAGATGTAAATTATGAGGCATTAAAAGAGTATATTGGAATTGGAATTACATACCAAGAGCATAACATTTTTTGGTTTATGCACGCTATTGCTAAAGCTCTATCTCTGTATGCGAACTACCCTAAATTTGAAAAAGTTTCAAAACACAATATGAGAGTAGATAACTCATGGAAACACTCAGCACAAAAATATGTTGAACTCTACGAGAGCTAAATGAAACTCTATATAGATTACGGTGGAACAAACTTTAGGTATCTTTTTGATGATGGTGAAGTACAATCTTTTAGCAGTGAAGATGTTGATTTGAAAGAGTTTTTAGATGATATAATTAAAAATAACCCTACCATATCTTCAATCTCTATCTCATTTGCTGGAACTGTAAATGGTGGTAAAATCATCCGCTCTGCAAATACAGTAACGCAAAACTTTGATGTTAAGAGCTATATTGAAAAAGAGTACAACATAAACCTTGAAATTCAAAACGACTTAAATTGTGCAGCGTTAGCAGAGTTTAACACTCTACATGTAGAGTCATTGGCACTCTTTTACATAGGTACTGGTTTTGGAAGTGCTTTTATTGATGAAAATAGACTTATACTAGGTTCATCAAACAAAAGTGGAGAGCTAGGACATATTCCATTTAAAAAATCACCTTTTAAGTGCGGATGTGGCAGAGACGATTGCCTAGAACTATATGCTAGTGGAAGTGGCATAAAAAGATGGTGTGCCTACTACCAAATAGATGAAAAATATAGTCGCCTAGATCTGCTAGAAAAGCTAAACGATGAGAAAGCTACCCTCATAGTAGAAAACTTCTATCAAACTCTTGCACACGCCTTTCATACAACACTAAATCTTTTTGATTTTAACAATTTAGTTCTAGGTGGAAGTGTTGGAAAAAACATTAAAATAAAAGAGTTTTTAGAAAAAGAGTTCTTAAAAAGTTCATTTGAGCGAGAGCCTTTACATGTAAGCCTTTCTACTTTGGAAGAGGGTTCATTAGAGGGGACTAAGTACCTACTATAAGTAATTGAGTAGGCATCTTTTCGGTGCTTAACTCTGATTATTTTCTTTCATCATCTTCTAAAATCCCTTAGATTACTTGTATGTCATCTATAATTATTTTTGAATAGAAGTCTAAACTATCGTTCACACTTTTTAAGACTACTTTGTAAAAATCATTATAATCGTGATTTTTACTTTGTTGATATTGCTCAATAGCCTGTATATACTCTACTCTATTTGAAATTTTAATAATTGCTTGAGGATATCCATTTTGTAAAAGAACTAAGTTCATTAGTAGTCTTGCTGTCCTGCCATTACCATCAATAAATGGATGAATAGAAACAAATTTTAAATGAACCAATGCAGCAAGTAAAATTGGCTCTTCGACTGTTTGAGAATGTAGCCATTGAATAAATTCATTCATCTTCTCTTCTATTTTGAAAGGTTGGGTAAAACTATGTATATCTCCATCACTTTTTACAACACCGACATTTTGCGCTCTATATGCTCCTGCATTTTTATTATCAATACTCTTTAATATTATATGATGAATGTTTTTTATATCAGTTAGTGTAATCTCGTTTGTATCGATTTTTGCAACTTCTTCAATAAAACCAATTGCCTCTTTATGGTTTATAGTCTCTAAATGTTCATTCATGCTTTTGCCACCTATAGTAATTCCCTCATTTAATATAAGTTTAGTTTCACTATAGGTAAGAGTGGAGCCTTCAATGGCATTTGAATTGTATGTAAGTTGAATATCATATACATTTTTAAGATTTTTTACTTGTTCATCAGATAGTGGTCTTAGTTTATCTAAATGTTCTTTTTTTTGATGAATTTGATCTAATAAATATTGCATAATACACCTATGGTCTAAAATAGACAACTCCTTTAAAAAGTTCATCTCCATTATCTTTTTGAGTAAATTGCAGACTTGTTGGAGTTAATTTTTGTAGTGTTATTTCAAGACTGTTTTCACATCTATCTTTTCCAAAAGTCAAAACCTCTTTAAAGCTTAATTGATATGGTGTTTTATTGGTAATAATCAAATCACCTCCACACTTTAGAGATTTGTAAAGTATTACAGATTGTGCGAAACTGCTTATAATCACTTCAACTGAACTACTGTTGCCTCTTGAATCCATTATAAATCCACTCCATGAGCCAAAAAAGTCTCGTCTTTGTCTCTCTTGTATGATGTTCTCTTCAAAGAGTGTTTGTGTAATTGAGTCAGAGTGTCTTAAAAATATTGGAATGTAAGTAACGCTTCCATCTACAATATAGTCAAGTGTTTTTACATTGAAATCTATTTTTGTAATCTCTACTTCAAGCGCTAACCTTCTAGCTTCTTTAATATCTTTTACAGATGGCTTTTTTCTTGAAATAGCCTCTAAAATAAAAGCATCTTCAGCAGCTTGTTTTAGATCTTTTAGTGGGAGTTCTGGGTTTGAGTAGTAAAAATCTTTCATTACAATTTTATGTGGAGCGATCTCTTGCAGCTCCTCTTTTGTTGCATAAGCATTAATTGTAGCAGTTGTGCTATTAGATGTCATAATGTATTGTGGTTCACCACTTATATGGACTACGCCACCATGTTTTTGTCTAATTATGTCATCTACTATTTGACCATTTAACATAACAGTTTCAGAGAGCAAAAACTCTCCATAAATCTCTTTGGCAGCTTCTAATTTTGCTTTTCTTAGTGCAATTTGCTTTAGTTCATTTGCACTTTTATTGGAGTGCAGTGAGTTAGAAATTGTTGCACTCTTTTTAATAGTTTGTGTAGCCATAAGCACTACATGTAATGCTAGTAAAATAACCAATAGTCTCATTTAGACCTCCTTGTCCCAAGCTTTGTAGTTCTCACTTCTACTCTTTATGCTTTTTACATAGTTTCTAGCTTCATGAGTTAGCCTTTTAGATGTTCTTAAATGTTTATAGACAGCTTGAGGTGACATATTGTTAATCATTTTAATAGCTTCAGTTCTCTTTTTCTTGCTCCCAGTAAATGAGTAGATAAGTGAGCCAATTCCTGCATTGTATGAAGTTGCAGCACAGTAAAATTTAGAGCGCTCATCTTTAATGCCTCTAAGGTAGTTGTCTCTCACTATTTGAATATATTTTGAGCCTAACTCTATGTTATTGTCAGCGTCATACAAATAATCAGGCGAGAGTAACTTTTTTTTCTTAGTTAATGCGTAGTAAGCATCAACTCCAGCGGTTGTTGGAACAATTTGCATTAAACCATAAGCTGGTACATGTGACTTTGCAAGTGGATTGAAGTAGCTCTCTGTTTGAATGGTTGCTAAGATGGTAGATGGTTCAACACCATACTCTTTTGCTTTTTTTAGTACCATTGGCTTGTATTTCAAAGCTCTTTTTTCTAAATGGTCTGGCACCATTTTAACATCCACGTATGTAATGAGTTTTTTTTCACCATTATTTAGCGTAACACTCTTTCTCTTTATATCTTTTTTTGTTATTTTTACTGGTTTAATGTAGCCCTCTAAAAACTTACTCTTATCTTTCGTTTTTGTAGCAGTTGTGATAGATTTTTTCTCTAAATACCTATTCTCAAGAGCAGCAACTGGGTCTTTTTTTGTCGCTTCAGATAGACTCTCTTTAGTTAGTTTTTTAATACTTTTTTCAAAATATTGTGGTTTTACAACACTTTTTTCATCACTAATTACTTCAATACTTACAATACCATTTTTAAAATCAACACTTTGTCTCTCATTTAGATTGTCACTATATTGTGTAAAAGTTGTAACATTTGAGAGTTTAACATTTTCATCACCCCATTTTTTTGAGACAAAATCTCTGTAGTAAGCAGTTGCAGCTTGAGAAATTTTTGTGTAGTAGAGTCTATTTTGTTCTACTATGGCACTATTTTGTTGATGTGCTATTGAGATGTTTTTTAACTGCTCTTGTCTATATGACTCCATACTTTTAACAATATCATAATCACTAGAGCTAGCTACTGTAATAGTAGCTAGCAAAAGAAGAAGTGGTTTCACTTTTGAACGTCTTTTTCTAAATCTTCCATCATTTTATCTAACACTTTTACTCCATCATCTATGCTTTGACGTGTAAGTTTTGCACTTTTTAAATTGTGTTTGTAAATATCTTGTTTTGCTTCAAGCTCGTTGATTAATTCACGTTTTTTTATAACCATCTGTACGTAGTAATCCCCATTAGCAACCATAGCTTGGTTAACTACCACTGCTCCAGAGAGTGGAATCTCTTTGATTACCTCATTAGTTGATTGTGTGAAAATATTTTCCATATCATCAACATTAGCAATTTGAACAGAGCGAATAGCCTGTTTTTGTGAACGTGAAACAATAGTCTGAATTTGACCTGCTAGTTTTGCACGAGCATCCATTTCAGCTTGCGGTCGCATAATGCGAAGTCCATGACGGCTATATGCCGCCATTCCAACTGCTGTTATGCCATCTTGTGATTGAGGGTTTAATACCCATGATGGAAGTGATGCAGCTGTTTTAATCTGCTCCTCTTTAAGACTTTGTGCTTCTTGTTTAGGTGTCGGAGCGCTACAACCGCTCATTAAAATTATTGATGCGGTAATAGCAGATAGTAAAGATATTGTTTTCATCATATAGCCTTTTTTTTATTTCAATTATTATATCAAAAAGAGCAGGTAAAACATAGTTGATACTAATTGACTAAACTTAGTTAAGTAAAATTATTTAGATAGTACTTGACATCAATACACTCAATAGTGTATAATTCTCTTAGATTTCAAAAAAGGAGTCATATTAATTATGTCAGAACAAGAGACAAAAAATGAAAATGTAGAGACTGAAGAAGAAGTTTCTGAAGTTGAGCAAAACGAAGAAGAGGTAGTTGAGTTATCTGAAAAAGAGCTTTTAGAGAATGAAGTTGCATCTTTAAAAGATACATACGCAAGAGTTCACGCGGATTTTGAAAACGTGAAAAAACGTTTAGAACGTGAGAAATATCAAGCGCTAGAGTATGCAAATGAAAAATTTGCAAAAGATTTAATTCCAGTAATAGATGCACTTGATGGTGCAATAGCATCTACTAATGTTGAAGCAGATGCTCAAGAGTTACTTGAAAAAGTGATGCAAGGGGTTGAATTAACAAAAAAACAACTTTTATCAGCATTAGATAAACACGGTGTAACACCAGTAGAAGAGGACGAACCATTTGATCCAAACATTCATAATGCTGTTCAAAAAGTAGATAGTGAAGATCACGAAAGTGGACAAATAGTACAAACTTTTCAAAAAGGCTATAAATACAAAGAGCGCACATTACGCGACGCAATGGTAGTAATAGCGAATTAGAACACATTTACATGTAAACAAAAGGAAAAAGCTTCTACATGTAGAAGCTAACTTCAGTCGCCCTAGCGGCGCAAGCGGAGTAAAAGGGACGAGTCTCTTTTACGGACAAATAAAGTGAAGCGAATCTATTTCCTTCATTTTATGAAATAAACTTAAGGAAATATTATTATGAGCAAAGTTATAGGAATAGATTTAGGAACAACAAATTCATGTGTAGCAGTTTACGAGGGTGGAGAAGCAAAAATTATCCCTAATAAAGAGGGTAAAAATACTACTCCATCAGTTGTAGCATTTACAGATAAAGATGAGGTTTTAGTTGGCGATCCTGCAAAACGTCAAGCAATTACAAATCCAGACAAAACAATTACGTCAATTAAACGTATTATGGGTCTAATGATGGATGAGGAAAAAGCTAAAGAGGCTCACGACAAAGTAACATACAACATCGTAAACAAAGATGGAATGGCAGCTGTTAATGTTGCTGGTAAAGTATATACTCCTCAAGAGATTTCTGCAAAAATTTTAGGAAAACTAAAAGAGGATGCTGAGAGCTATTTAGGTTCAAATGTAACTGACGCAGTTATTACAGTTCCTGCGTACTTTAATGATGCACAACGTAAAGCAACTAAAGATGCAGGTACAATCGCAGGTCTTAATGTTTTAAGAATTATTAATGAGCCAACTGCTTCAGCACTAGCTTATGGACTTGACTCTAAAAAAGAGGAACAAGTTTTAGTATATGATTTAGGTGGTGGTACATTTGATGTTACAACACTTGAAATTAGTGATGGTACATTTGAAGTTTTATCTACTGATGGTAATGCATTTTTGGGTGGTGATGATTTTGATAATAAAATTGTAAACTTTTTAAATGATGAGTTTAAAACTACAAATGGTTTTGATCTTAAAAATGACAAAATGGCTCACCAACGTCTAAAAGATGCTGCTGAGAGCGCTAAAAAAGAGTTAAGTACAGCGACGGAGACAGAGATTAACCTGCCATTTATTACAATGACAGAAGCTGGACCACAACATTTAGTTGTAAAACTTACTCGTGCTAAATTTGAGGGTATGATTTCTGAGCTTGTTAAAGAGACTATAGACCATATTAAAGTGGCAATGAATGATGCAGACTTAGACAACAATGAAATTAATGAAATTATTATGGTTGGTGGATCAACTCGTGTTCCATTAGCACAAGAGAAGGTTTCAGAATATTTTGGAGGAAAAGCACTTAACAAAGGTGTAAATCCAGATGAAGTTGTTGCAGCTGGTGCAGCTATTCAAGGTGGTGTTTTACGTGGTGATGTTAAAGATGTTCTTCTACTAGATGTTACTCCATTAAGTCTTGGTATTGAGACTTTAGGTGGTGTTATGACTAAGATTATTGAAAAAGGAACTACAATTCCTGTAAAAAAATCTCAAGTTTTCTCAACTGCTGAAGACAATCAACCAGCTGTTTCTATTAGCGTTGGTCAAGGTGAGCGTGAGTTCGCTAAAGATAACAAATCTTTAGGTCTTTTTGAGTTAGGTGATATTCCTGCAGCTCCACGTGGTGTGCCTCAAATTGAAGTAACATTTGATATTGATGCAAATGGTATTTTAACTGTAAGTTCAACTGATAAAGGTACTGGTAAATCACAATCAATTACAATTTCTGGTTCATCTGGACTAAGTGAAGATGAGATTAACAAAATGGTTCAAGATGCAGAAGAGAACAAAGCAGCTGATGGTGAGAGAAAAGAGTTAGTAGAGCTTAAAAATCAAGCTGATGCACTAATTGTTCAAACTGAAAAATCTTTAACTGAACAAGCTGAAAAAATGGAAGCTGAAGAAAAAACTAAAATTGAGTCTGCAATTAGTGATCTTAAAGAGGTTTTAAAAGATGAAGCTGCTACTAAAGAGCAAATTGAAGAGAAAGTTAAAGCATTAACTGAAGCGTCTCATAAAATGGCAGAAAATATGTACAAAGATCAAGGTGCCGAAAATGGCGAAGCAGCAGATTCAAAAGCTAAAAAAGCAGACGATGATGTTATCGATGCTGAAATAGAGTAGGGATTTTTATGAATTTTCAACCATTAGGTAAACGTATTTTAGTAGAGCGTGTAGAGGAGTCAACTACAACAGCTTCAGGGATTATCATCCCTGATAATGCTAAAGAGAAACCATCTCAAGCAAAAGTTGTAGCAGTAAGTAGTGAAGTAGAAGCAATTAAAGTAGATGATGTTATTGTTTTTGGAAAATATTCAGGTCAAGAGTTAGCTCTAGGCACTGACAAATACATTGTTTTAGAATTAGATGATGTATTTGGTATAATCAAATAAAAGGTACTAACTATGGCAAAAGAGATTCAATTTGCAGATAATGCACGTAACAATTTAGCTAAAGGTGTTCAACAATTAACTGACGCAGTAAAAGTAACAATGGGACCACGTGGAAGAAATGTACTTATTCAAAAGAGTTACGGAAGTCCAACTTTAACAAAAGATGGTGTTTCAGTTGCTAGAGAAGTTGAGTTAAAAGATCCTGTTGAAAATATGGGTGCTCAACTTGTAAAAGAGGTTGCATCAAACACAGCTGATGAGGCTGGAGATGGTACAACAACTGCAACTGTTTTAGCAAATGCAATCTATCAAGAGGGTCTTCGCAATATTACGGCTGGTGCAAATCCTATTGAAGTAAAACGTGGTATGGACAAAGCTTGTGAAGCAATTTTAACTAACTTAAAAGCTAACAGTCAAGTAATTAATGATAAAAAAGAGATAGCTCAAGTTGCATCAATCTCTGCAAACTCAGATACAGACATTGGCGATATGATAGCAGAAGCTATGGACAAAGTTGGTCGTGATGGTGTAATTACTGTTGAAGAGGCTAAAGGTATTAATGATGAGCTAGATGTAGTTGAGGGTATGCAGTTTGATAGAGGATATTTAAGTCCTTACTTCATTACAAACAGTGAAAAAATGATTGCAGAGATTGAAAATCCGTTTATTTTACTTTACGATCAAAAAATATCTAGCTTAAAAGATTTACTGCCAGTTTTAGAACAAGTTCAAAAAAGTAATCGCCCACTTTTAATTGTTGCAGAAGATGTTGATGGTGAAGCACTTTCAACTTTAGTTGTAAATAAACTTAGAGGTGTTTTAAACATTACTGCTGTAAAAGCTCCAGGTTTTGGTGACAGAAGAAAAGCGATGCTTCAAGACATTGCAATTTTAACAGGCGGTAGTGTAATTTCTGAAGAGATTGGTCGTACACTTGAATCTACTACATTAGAAGACTTAGGTAACGCTTCAAGAGTTGTAATTGACAAAGATAATACAACTATTGTTGATGGTAAAGGCGAAGCAGCTGCAGTTGAGGCTAGAGTTAGTGAAATAAAGACTCAAATGGGTACAACTACAAGCGAATATGACAAAGAGAAACTTCAAGAACGTCTTGCAAAACTAAGTGGTGGTGTAGCTGTAATTAAAGTTGGTGCTGCAACTGAGACCGAAATGAAAGAGAAAAAAGATAGAGTTGATGATGCACTAAGTGCAACAAAAGCTGCTGTTGAAGAGGGAATTGTAATTGGTGGAGGCGCTGCATTGATTAAAGCAGGTGCTAAAATTAGTTTAGATTTAGATGGCGATCAAAAAATTGGTTGTGAAATTATTTTACGTGCAATTAAAGCACCACTACGTCAAATTGTTGAAAATGCAGGTTTTGATGGTGGAGTAATAATTAACGCAGTTGAAAATGCTGAAGAGAAATTTGGTTTTAATGCAGCAACTGGTGAGTATGTAGATATGCTAGAAGCTGGAATTATAGACCCATACAAAGTGGAGCGTGTTGCATTAACAAACGCAGTATCTGTTTCAAGTATGTTATTAACAACAGAAGCAACAATTTTTGAAATACCAGAAGAGAAACCAGCACCAATGCCAGACATGGGTGGCGGAATGGGCGGAATGCCTGGTATGATGTAAATACCTACACATACTCTGTAAGCCCCTTAAATAAGGGGTTTATTTCCAACCACACCATTTTCAACCATATACACCTCTTTATAGTAATCTATTTATTATGTGCTAAATGGCTACATTTATTAAAATTTGATATAATTCATCTATGACAAAAAACGAAAATTACACATTTATTATTATGCTTTTTTTATCCTCTATTGTTGGACTATTTGTTGGGGTTGTTGGCTCACTTTTTCAAATGGGAATTAATGCAATTATTAGCTCTAAATCTAACTTCATCTCTTCATTGTGGTTTTTTGATGATTACTTATGGATTCCATATATGCTTAGCTCTGCTATTATGGTCTTTTTATCTATTTACATTGTAAAAAAATTTGCACCAGAAGCTGCTGGAAGTGGTATTCAAGAGATAGAGGGTGTTTTAGAAGACAAAAGAGAGATGCGCTCACTCAGAGTTATTTTAGTTAAATTTTTTGGTGGAATATTTTCACTAGGTGCTGGAATGGTTATGGGTAGAGAGGGTCCGACTGTTCAAATTGGTGGTGCATTTGGGCATATTGTATCTTCATTTACAAAGCTTGAAAAAGAGGAGATTAAAATTTTAATAGCTGCTGGTGCTGGTGCTGGATTGGCAGTTGCATTTAACGCTCCACTTGCTGGAATACTTTTTGTTTTAGAAGAGATGAGATCTCAACTAAAATACTCATACCTCTCATTTTTAAGTGTTATTAGCTCTGTTGTAGTAGGCGTAATTGTTCTACATGTAATGATGGGAAATTTTGTATATATTCCTATGGATATTTTCCCTGTTTTAGAGACAAAAGAGCTATGGATATTTTTAATTTTTGGGGCAATATTTGGTGTTTTTGGACTTCTATTTAACACTCTACTTGTTAAATTTGCAGACATCTTTGCATCTTTTCACGGTTGGAGACTAAATGTATTAACGCTAAGTATTGGCGCATTAATTGGTCTTCTAGTGTGGAGTTGGCCTCAAAGTGTAGGAGATGGCTTCAATGTCATTTCATCTTCATTTAGCAGTAGCTTAGCGCTAGAGTCACTGGTTATTTTAATAATTGTACGTTTTATTATGACACTCATTTCATACGGAACAAGCGCACCTGGTGGAATTTTTGCTCCAATGTTGGCAATTGGAACACTATTTGGTCTATGGTTTGGAATTATAGTTAATGAGATATTTCCACAATACACAATAAGCCCAGAAGTGTTTGCAGTAGTTGGAATGAGTGCGCTCTTTAGTGCAACAGTAAGAGCGCCACTAACGGGCATAATTTTAGTAGTAGAACTAACACAAAACTACAACCTTATTTTGCCACTTATTATTACATCACTAATTGCAACAGTAGTTGTAAGAGTTTTAGGTGGAAGACCAATTTACACAATTTTACTAGAGAGAACTTTGAGTATTTCTAAGTTTGGAGATAAACTGTAATAAGTGCCTGACCATAATACATCATCTAAGTTTTAAGTAAACAAAATTTAGATAGTATCTACTATTATTTAAATTTAAGGTTGAGCGCTTATGACTGATACAGATAAGCTACAAATACTTCTTCAACTAGGTCAAGAGATTTCCAAAGAGAAGAGTCTTGATACTGCACTTATTAAAATAAGTCAGTATGCAAGAGACCTTATTGATGCAGATAGAAGTTCAATATTTTTGTATGACTCTCAAAGTAATGAGTTGTGGACAAAAGTGGCGCATGGCATAGATGGAGAGATTAGATTTCCAAGCAACAAAGGTGTAGCTGGTTATGCTTTTTTAAGTCAAGATGTTCAAGTTGTCGTTGATGCTTATGAAGATTTTAGGTTTAACAAAGAGATAGATAAAGAGACAAAATACCAAACTAATGATATTTTAGCAGTACCTCTAATTAACTCTAAAAATATCTGTTTTGGAGTCTTTCAAGCAATAAACAAACATAATGGAACTTTTAATAGTGATGATGTCAAAATGATGACACTTCTTTCTACTTTAGTCTCTTCGGCTCTTGAGACATCTTCACTAATAGAGAGTCTTGAGTACTCAAAACGTAAAATAATCTACAAACTATCTTCTGCTGCTGAGTTTAAAGATGAGGATACTTCAAAACATACGCAACGTGTTGGACTCTACTGCGAACTTATAGCAAAAGAGTATGGACTTAATGCGAAAGAGGTTAAGCTTCTTAAAATAGCTGCTCCTATGCATGATGTTGGCAAAATTGGAATTGCAGATAAAATTTTACTAAAACCTGGAAGATTAGATTTTGATGAGTTTAACAAAATGAAAGAGCACTCTCAAATGGGGTATGACATCTTAAAAGATGACGATGACATTCAACTGCAAATGGCTGCAACAATAGCGCTAGAGCATCATGAAAAGTTTAATGGGTATGGTTACCCTAGAGGATTAAAGGGTGAAGAGATCTCTATTTATGCGAGAATGACCTCTATTGCGGATGTTTTTGATGCTTTGACATCAGAGCGTCCATATAAAAAACCGTGGAGTATAGAGCGTACCGTAGAGCTTCTAAAACAAGAGAAAAATGAACACTTTGATGGAAAATTAGTAGATATATTTTTAAATAATTTAGATGAAATTAAGAGAATAAAAGAGAAACTAAAAGATTAAACCTCACATTTAAGCTCACTATAATAGATAATCAATTATCATTCATAAAATTAAACAAGACAAATTTTATCTTGTTTTAAAAATAGCTAAAAAGAGTGATGATATGAAACAGATATATATGGACAACAATGCTACAACAATGATTGATCCAAAAGTTGCAGATGCAATGCAACCATATTTACATGAGCTTTATGGAAATCCAAACTCAATTCATAAGTTTGGAACAGCAACCCATGAGGGAGTTGAAAATGCAATCGATCAAGTATATAGGGCAATAAATGCGAGCAACAGTGATGATGTAATCTTTACATCTTGTGCAACGGAATCAAACAATTGGGTGTTGCAGTCTGTTTGGATTGATAAGATATTAAATGGGGACAAAAACCACATTGTGACATCTGAAGTTGAGCATCCATCAATTCTATCTACATGTAAGTTTTTAGAAGAGAATGGTGTTAAAGTGACATATTTACCAGTAAATGAGCAAGGAGTTGTTGAAGCTCACACTGTAAAGAGTTTTATTACCGATAAAACAGCACTTGTTTCAATTATGTGGGCAAATAATGAGACTGGAATGATTTTTCCAATTAAAGAGATTGGCGAAATTTGTAAAGAAAAAGGTGTACTTTTCCATACAGATGGTGTTCAAGCAGTTGGAAAAATTCCTGTTGATATGCAGAGTTTACATGTAGATTTTATGTCAATGAGTGCGCATAAATTTCATGGACCAAAAGGTATTGGCGCACTCTATATTAAAGATTCTCAAACATTAACTCCTCTTTTACATGGAGGAGAGCAGATGGGTGGACGCAGAAGCGGAACTCTAAATGTTCCATTTATTGTAGGTATGGGAGAAGCTATTGAACTAGCAACAACTAATATTGAGCAAAAAATGGCATCAATTAGCGCAAAAAGAGACAAAATAGAGGATGCTCTTTTAAAACTTCCAGACACATTTACAGTAGGTGAACGTGCAAACCGTACACCAAATACTCTTTTAATCTCAATACGTGGTGTTGAGGGTGAGGGAATGCTTTGGGATTTGAACAATGACATGATAGGCGCGTCAACAGGAAGTGCTTGTGCAAGTGAAGATTTAGAAGCAAACTCAGTAATGTTAGCAATTGGTGCAGATAATGAGTTAGCTCATACAGGAATTAGACTATCTCTTAGCAGATTTAACACAGATGAAGAGGTTGATGAGGTAATAAGTTCATTTACAAAAGCAGTTCTAAGATTAAGAGCAATTTCAAGCTCTTACGCAAAAGTTCAACCAACTCCAGGTGGAGAAGCAAGAGAGTGTGAGTTGCACTAATTTGTTATGACCCCTGAAGCTACAAAAAACTCTATTTTTTGAGATTTTTGGGTTTTATGATACTACATGTAGTAGATATTTAGAATCTATTACATGTAGCAACAAGTTGCGTGAGCCCTTCGCTGAGAAGAACTTAGCGTTAGCGTAGATATTTGGACTTTGTTCAAATGTCGTTTAAAATAGAAGGAAATATTATGGCAAGAGATAATTTAATGGGTGGTTCATTGTGGGATGAGTACTCAAATAAAGTAACAACTTTAATGAATAACCCTGAAAATCAAGGTGAAATTACAGAAGAAGAAGCTGCGGCTAATGGGCATAAACTAATTGTTGCAGACTTTGGTGCTGAGAGTTGTGGAGATGCGGTTAGACTCTACTGGGAGATTGCGCCTGAGACAGATGTAATTGTAAATGCAAAGTTTAAGAGTTTTGGTTGTGGGACTGCGATTGCTAGTTCTGACATGATGGTTGAGTTGTGTTTAGGAAAAACTGTTAAAGAGGCAGTTAAAATCACAAACATTGATGTTGAGATGGCTTTAAGAGATAATCCAGACACACCAGCAGTACCACCTCAAAAAATGCACTGTTCTGTTATGGCTTATGATGTAATTAAAAAAGCAGCAGGTCTCTACTTGGGTGTTGATGAAGATAGCTTTGAGAATGAGCTTATTGTGTGTGAGTGTGCGCGTGTTTCACTCTCTACTTTAAAAGAGGTAATAAGATTAAATGACCTAACTACAGTAGAGCAAATTACAGACTAC